>JANLTS010000240.1:0-5335 GCA_031363045.1 Hyphomicrobiales bacterium | reverse complement strand
GCATTGTCAGCGACGGACCAGGAAGGCGCCAACAAGATCTGGGCCGAAGTCGACAAGATGGTGGTCGACCAGGCGCCGGCGGCTCCGCTGTTCACGCCGAAGCACATCGATTTCGTATCGAAGCGCCTCGGCAATTTCCAGTTCAACGCGCAGTTCTACTGGATGGTCACTCAGTCCTGGGTGCAATGACGTCAGGTGTCAGTCGTCTCTGACTCTGCCGAACCGATCATGAAAAGCCGTGGCCCCTGGGCCACGGCTGTTCGTCGTCTGATGCGCGATCGTGCCGCCGTCGCGGCTCTCGCCGTCTTCGTGCTTATCGTCGTTTTGTGTATACAGGCACCCCCCAAAGCCGCCTGGGCCGGTGTCAAACCCGTCCGTTCGACGCACGATTCCGTCATCAAGATCAACGGCCAGGATGTTCCGGTAATGGAGCAATCGACCGAAGGCCTTGGGCTCGGCTACACGCCAATCGGTCCCACCTGGGAACTCGGTAACTATTTCCTCGGCGCTGACAGTCAGGGCCGCGATGTGATGGCCCGCCTGCTCTACGGCGGCCTTAATTCGCTGCTGATCGCCGGTGCCGCGACGCTGATGACGCTCATCATCGGCACAGCTCTGGGCCTCACCGCCGGCTTCTTCGGCGGCCTTGTTGATATCGTATTGTCCCGCATCCTCGATATTCTCTGGGCCTTCCCGGTCTACTTGCTGGCCATTTCGTTATCGATCGTGTTGATCGCGGAAGGCATCGACATTGGCCCCATCACCATCGAGTCCGGCTCGCTGTGGCTGCCGATCTTCATCATCGGTGTCGTCTATATTCCTTATGTGGCCAGGCCAGTGCGCGGCCAGGTCATGGCGCTGCGCGAAAGTGAATTCGTACTCGCCGCCATCGGCCTCGGCGTCCCCAGCCACCGCATCCTGCTGCGCGACATCCTGCCCAATGTCTCGACCACACTCATCGTCTTCGTACCGATCATGATGGCGCTCAACATGCTGACCGAGTCGGCCCTGTCGTTCCTGTCAATCGGCGTGCAGCCGCCGAACGCCAGTTGGGGCACCATCATCCAGGATGGCCAGACGCTGCTTTACACACGGCCGCTGGTGGCCATGGCGCCGGGCATCGCCATTGTCTTTACGGTTCTGGCCTTGAATGTTCTGGGTGACGGCTTGCGCGACGCGCTTGATCCACGCTCCAAGATCAGGATCGGAAGAGGCTGATGCTGTTCGCCCTACTCCGCCGCTTCGGCCAGATGCTCTTCGTCATGTTCGGCATCAGCGTGCTGGTGTTCCTGATTTTCTTTGCAACACCCGGTGCTGATCCCGCCGCCCGCATCGCCGGGCGCAACGCCACGCCAGAGGTGTTGGAAGCAGTGCGCATCAGCTTCGGCTTCGACCAGCCGATCTATGTGCAGTATGCCACCATGATGAAGAAGATTTTCATCACCGGTGATCTCACTTCATTTGTAAATCGTGGCTGGAAGGTGGTGCCCGCCGTCCTCGACACAATCCCGGTCACCCTTTCTCTGGTGATTGGTGCAGCAATCCTCTGGGTCGTCTTCGGCCTGTTGATCGGCATCGCCGCCGCCGCCACGCGCGGCACCTGGATCGACAAGCTGCTCATGGTGCTGGGCCTCATCGGTATTTCCATGCCGGTCTACTGGCTGGGCGAGATGATGAATCTCATCTCCCAGAGCCGTTATCATGACACCTGGATGTTCTCCTGGGTGCCGCCACTGGGCTACAAAAACTTCAGCGATGATCCGAAGGGCTGGTTCCTGACGCTGGTCATCCCGTGGTTCACGCTGTCAATCCTCTATATCGGCCTCTATGGCCGCGTGTTGCGCGCTTCGATCATCGAGTCGCTGCAGGAGGATTACATCCGCACCGCCCGCGCCAAGGGCCTCTCGGAAACCCGCATCCTGCTGCGCCACGCGCTCCGCACCTCGCTGATCTCCTTCGTCACCCTCTTCGGCCTCGATTTCGGCGCGCTGGTCGGTGGTTCGGCGCTGCTGACCGAGGTTGTCTTCGGCCTCCAAGGCGTGGGCAAGCTCACCTATGACGCCCTGCAAAACCTCGACCTGCCGATCATCATGACAACGGTGATGTATGCTTCGTTCTTCGTGGTGATGGCCAACGCCCTGGTCGATGTCGTCTATATCATGCTCGATCCGCGCGTGAGGACCAGCTGATGCTGAAGGTGAGCGATCTCTGTGTCAGCTTCCGCACCGAACAGGGCATCGTGCGGGCCGTCGAGCACATGAGTATCGAGGTGGCCGAAGGCGAGATTCTCGGCGTCGTCGGTGAATCGGGTTCCGGCAAAACCGTATCGCTTCTGGCGGTCATGGGCCTCATCACCGATCCCAACGCCATCATCACCGGCTCGATCCAGTATCGCGGCCGCGAGTTGGTGGGCCTGCCCTCGAAGGAAATGCGCAAGCTCCGGGGCCGCGAGATCGCCATGATCTTCCAGGACCCGATGACGGCGCTGACCCCGGTCTACACCATCGGCTGGCAGATCGCCGAGCAGATCCTCGCCCATGAAAAGATCAACAAGTCCGCCGCATTGCAGCGCGTGATTGACCTGCTGGCGGAAGTGAACATCCCGAATCCGGCCGATGCCGTGCATCTCTATCCACACCAAATGTCGGGCGGCATGCGCCAGCGCGTGGTGATCGCCATGGCCCTGTCGTGCAATCCGGCCCTGCTGGTGGCCGATGAACCGACGACAGCACTTGATGTCACTGTGCAGGCGCAGATTCTCGATCTCGTCGCGAAACTCCGCCGCAATCATGGCAGCGCCATCGTCTTCATCACCCACGACATGGGCGTGATGGCCGAAATCGCCGACCGCATGATGGTAATGTATGCTGGCCGCGTCGTCGAGAGAGGCTCGAAACAGGAACTGTTCCTGTCGCCGCGGCATCCCTATACGCAGGCGCTCCTCGATTCCATTCCGCCATTGAGCGGTGTCAGGCCACAGCGCTTGCGCACCATTCCGGGCTCGCCGCCCAATCTGCTCAACCGTCCCGCCGGCTGTGCCTTTGCGCCCCGCTGCCCGCAGCGTTACGAACCGTGCAATGGCGATCCCAAGCTACCCGCCGGTGACCGCGCCACCGCCTGTTTCAAGGTGCCGGCATGACCGGCCCATTGCTTGAGATTACCAACATCAGCAAGCGCTTTCGCGTCGGCTCGCGTTTTTCCAAACAAGGCATTCGCATCGTCCATGCGCTCGATGTCGTATCGCTCAGCGTGATGCCCGGCGAGACGCTGGGGTTGGTGGGCGAATCCGGTTGCGGCAAGTCAACACTCGGGCGCTGCATCACCAGGCTCTACGACCTCACCTCCGGCACGCTCAAGTTCGACGGCATCGATATCTCCGCACACTCGGTACGAGAGATGCGGCCACTGCGCAAACGCATTCAGATGGTGTTCCAGGACCCCTATGCCTCGCTCAACCCCCGGCGGCGGGTGCGCGATTTGATCGCCGAACCGCTCCGGGTTCACAGCAAGTTGAGCAAAGCTGAAATCACCGCGCGCGTTGCCGAGCTTTTGGAAATCGTCGGCCTCAAGCCCGATCACGCGATGCGCTTCCCGCATGAGTTTTCCGGCGGCCAGCGCCAGCGCATCGGCATCGCCCGCGCCATCGCTCTCAATCCGCAGCTGATCGTCCTCGACGAACCAGTCTCGGCACTCGATGTTTCGGTGCAGGCACAGATTGTCAACTTGCTGGCCGATCTGCAGGAGCGGTTCAATCTCACCTATGTCTTCATCGCCCATGATTTGAGCGTTGTGCGCCAGGTCTCGACCCGCATCGCCGTGATGTATCTGGGCTCCATCGTCGAACTGGGCTCGGCCGACGATATTTTCAGCTCGCCGTCGCATCCCTACACGCAGGCGCTGATTTCAGCCGTACCAGTGCCCGACGCCGGCAGCTCCGCCGCGCGCGACCGCATTGTGTTGACCGGTGACGTGCCAAGCCCGATCAATCCACCATCCGGCTGCCGCTTCCACACCCGCTGCCCGATTGTACAAGAGCGCTGCAAGTCGGATCGCCCGGTACTGAAGGAATGGCTACCAGGCCGCCAGGTCGCCTGTCACTTCCCAACAATTGCTGCTGGGGTCTGAGCCTCGAGCCGAACAGGCGGCGGCACCCGTTCACACCTGCGTGTGAATGCTTGACGCCCCCGTGACATCACCGTCACGCGCTGGTGAGTGATCCACGGCGAATTCACACCGGGTGTTTTATTGCTCGTGTTGGCGGAAAGATCGAAACACTTGGCCGATGGCGATGTTGCCATCGCAAATCAAGTTGAGAGGAAACCACCATGAATATCATCGCCAAATCCGGAACCGCTCTTGCCGCAACCGCCATCACCATGGCCCTGGGCTTCACGGCCTTCCAGGCCGGCCCGTCCTTCGCCGGCGGTGAAAACCTGCATTGTTATGGCGTCAACGCCTGCAAGGGCCAGGCTGAATGCAAGACCGCCAGCAATGCCTGCAAGGGTCAGGCTGCCTGCAAGGGCCAGGGCTGGGTGTCACTCACCGCTGACGAATGCTCGCGCCGCGGTGGCGAAGTCAAGTAAGCAGCGAATAGTAAATGGCGGCACTTCTCCTGGTGCCGCCATTTACATCAAATCCTGCCCCTCAACTAATCTGGCTCACCGTATAATAGGGCAGTTTCTCGATGCGCGGGCTGTAGCTACCATTGTCCGAGACCATTTTCACATGCGCGATGATCTCTTCCAGCGGCGCGAACCACACGCTCTTGGTTTTCAGCGTATGTTCCAGCCATTGCTCCACCTGCCGCCAGCGGGCCAGTCTTCCAGTCAGGAACGGGTGCCAGATGCCGATCCAGAATCCCCCCGCTTCGTATTGCGCATCGAATTCCTCCCAGAAGGCCTTGAGACCTTCCGAAGGTGCCTTCACCGGCATCATGTAGTCGATCTCGGCATAATGCGCGAAAGGTGGCCAGTCGTCGGTGCCCCAGTGTACCGGCGCTTCCCAGAGCTCGCCCTCATTCGTCTTCATCAGATAGGGAATGTCATCCGCCATCAGCGATGACTCATAAAGGAACTTGTGCTCGATCAGCAGATCGATTACCTGCTGGGTGACGTTGTAGACCGGAGCGCGATAACCTCGAGGTGCCTTGCCAATGCGTTTTTGATGGATGGTGAACGCCTTTTCAAAAGCAATGGTTTGCGCCTCGCCCTTTGTCTCGATCGGGTCTTCGTGAATGAGCCCATGATGGCCAATCTCGTGCCCGCCTTTGAGGATAGCATCAACGGCTTTCGGATATTGCTCGATGCACCAGGCGGGGATGAAGAAGGATTGCTTC
>JANLTS010000236.1:0-2790 GCA_031363045.1 Hyphomicrobiales bacterium | reverse complement strand
GCTTGGCATGTTCGAGTGCGCGTTCCGCTCTCCCCAAGCAGGTGGCGGCAACCTGGAGACGCGTGGCGCCCAGCCAGTCGTTTGCAACCTCGAAGCCCTTGTGCACTTCGCCCAGCACCTGGGATTTGTGCACGCGGCAATCGTTGAACTCGAGAATGCAATTGTTGTAGCCGCGATGCGAGACGTTTCTGTAGCCCGGCCGCACACTATAGCCCGGCGTTCCCATGTCGATCAGAAACGCCGTGATCAGTTTCTTCTTGCCGCGTGATGTCTCTTCCTCACCCGTCGCCGCGAACAGGATGACGAAGCTCGCCTCATCGGCATGGCTGATGAAATGCTTGGTGCCGTTGATGACGAAGTCATCGCCGTCAGCGCGCGCAAAGGTCTTCATGCCGCGCAGATCGGAGCCCACGCCCGGTTCTGTCATGGCGAGACAATCGGATTTTTCGCCGCGCACCGCCGGAAACAGATATTTCTCGCGCTGTTCGCCATCGCAGGCCATCAGGATGTTCGACGGCCTCGCCACGCAGGTCCAATGCAAGGCGTAGTTGGCGCGGCCCAACTCCTTTTCGTAGAGCACCCAGGTCAGCGTATCGAGGCCGGCACCGCCCACCTCGGCTGGCATGTTGGCGGCATAGAGCCCGGCTTCTATGGCCTTGGCCTTGATCGTATCGCGGAGGCCGTGGCGCAGCACGCCGGTCTCCTCGATCTCGGCCTCATGCGGATAGAGTTCGTTGACGACGAAATCCTGCGCCGTCTTGATAATCATCCGCTGTTCTTCGGAAAGGGAAAAATCCATGGTGCTTACTTACTTGATATGAAAGGTTTCGACATGGCCATCGATGGCGATGTCCTGGCCGGTGATCATGAAGGCGGCGGGTGAGGCGAGGAACACCGCCAGGGCCGCCACTTCCTCGGCCTCGGTCAGCCGTTCGAGCGACTGATTGCCGACGATCTCCTTGGCCACCACATCGAAGGCGACGCCGCGCACATCGGCCTCGCCCTGGATCACCCGGTTGATGCGGTCGCCCTTCACCGAGCCGGGGCAGATGGCATTGCAGCGGACATTGTAGCGGCCAAGCTCGATGGCCAATGACTTGGTTAGTCCGATGACGCCCCATTTGGCGGCCGCGTAGGGCGTGCGGTTGCCGAAGCCGTGCTGGCCGGCGTTCGACGACATGTTGATGATGACGCCGGATTTCTGCGCCTTCATCACCGGCGCGGCCCGCCTCGCACAGAGGAAATGCGAGTCGAGGCAGATTTCCAGGCACTCGCGCCAGTCGGCCAGTTCGATATCATCGACCGGGGCGGTCGGTCCCTTGCTGCCGGCATTGTTCACCATGACATCGAGGCCGCCCAAGTCCTCCAGCGCATCGTCGAACCAGGCATCGATTTCGCCTTCGCTCCGCACATTCACGTGACTCGCGGCGATGTCCGGAAACTCGGCGCGGAACCGGGCGAGCGCCGCCTCGTTGACATCGCAGATGTGAACCCGCGCACCCTCGGCCGCGAAGGCCCGGGCAATCGCCTTGCCGATGCCATCGGCGGCGGCGGTGATCATGACGCGTTGCTGGGGCATTTGACTTTCTCCTTAGTGTCCTCTCCCGCCTGCGGGAGAGGAAGGGACCCATTGCGTTTGCAATGGGGAGGTGAGGGACCGATGAGGATCATGCCAGAGTTCACTCACCTTTCCCACCGCGCTCACGCGCTGCGGGCCCCTGTCCTCTCCCGCTTGCGTGGGCGAGGACGAGCCTTCATCTCCCTGTCGAGCACAAGCCCGGCGCCGATCTTGTGTTTCCTGAACAGCTTCATCATGTCGACTAGCACGGCGTTGCGCTTGGCTTCGATTTCCGGCACCTTGAGGCCACCGGCCTGCGCTTCGCAGCCTTCGACCAGGCGCTTTTCCAACGCTTCATTCCACTTGGGGAACTTCAAATCGGTCCAGTCGAGTTCCAGCGCCGGGTCGAATTGCTTGATGAAGTCGCGCATGCCGCCGGAGCCGCCGGCCACGTGATAGGTGAGGAACGAGCCCATGAAGGCCCAGCGCATGCCGGCCGAATAGACAATCGAGTCGTCGATGTCGCCGGTCGTGGCGATGTCCTTGTTGAGGATGTGCAGGGCTTCGCGCCACAGCGCTTCCTGCAAACGGTCGCAGACATAACCCATGATCTCGCGCTTCAGGCGCAAGACCTGCATGCCGATGGCCTCGAAATATTCACCGGCCCGCAGCATGGCGTCTTCGGAGGTCTTGTTCCCCGGCACGGTTTCGACCAGCGGCAGAAGGTAGACCGGGTTGAAGGGATGGCCGATGATCACGCGCTCGGGGTGCTGGCACTGGCTTTGCAGGCTGGTGGGCAGGAAGCCTGAGGACGACGAGGCGATGATGACGTCTGGCCTTGCTGACGCGTCGATGTCGCGGAACAGCTTGATCTTGAGGTCTTCACGCTCTGGTGCGGCTTCATGGATGAAGTCAGATTTCGACGCCATCTCTTTCAAATCAGTGGTGAAAGTGAGCTTGCCTTTCTTCACTGACTTACCCAGCAATGCTTCGAGCGATGGCCAGGCGGTTTTGATCTGCGCCTTCAGCAGCACTTCGGCCTCGGGTTTCACGTCATAGGCGATGACATTGAACCCGCGGAACAACAAGCGCGCCGCCCAGCCAGCGCCGATGAGGCCGGTGCCGGCAATGCCGACGGTCTTGATCTTGGTCAAGATTTCTTTTCCTTCCTTATCCCTCCCCCTTGTGGGGAGGGGAAGGGGTGGGGGTCCGCGAGTCCGACTGACAACCAC
>JANLTS010000217.1:0-12887 GCA_031363045.1 Hyphomicrobiales bacterium | reverse complement strand
CCATCTCGACTTCGTGCCGGGCGCCCCGTTCATCTGGCGCCAGCCGCAGCAGCCATTTGCGTGTGCCGTCGTTCGACACCTGCTCGATGACGATGTCCGGCCTGCCGATGATGAATTCCTCGTCAAGGCGCTGGCGCAGCTACTTGGCGATGTTGCTCATGCTTGCGAAATCCGTGACGCCGCGATGATAGAGCCAGTGCCATATCTGGCCGGCCCGCATGCGGCGCTGGCGGTCCGGCACGCCGGCTTTTCCCATGGCATTGGCCAACGCATCGCGCGTCATGCCGATGAGCGAGGGGCGGGGATCATTGGCGATATAGCGCGGCGGCGCTTCAAGCGTATTGAGAAGGGTGGTCATGGGCAGCGCCCATAGCATGGAATTGGGCGGAATTGCGAGATCGGCCTATTTCGCCAGCCCGACGATGGGGCCAAGCGAAAAGAACCCGTCGCTGCGGCCCAGTTCCGGCGCGTGAAGGCTCGAGATCGAGCCATCGAGGAACAGCGCGTTCTTGCAGTTCAAATGATCGCGGAACAATCGCGCGAAGCTGTGGAAATTCACCGCCTGCTCGCTGATGGCGAAGACCAGCGTGTGGGCATCGCTGGCGCCAACCCCGTTGCGCCGTTTTCGCGACTGTGCGGTTTCCGAAAACCGGGGATGGATTTTGCCATCAATGACCAGCATCGGGCCCGACTGGCTGGCATAGTCCGGCTTGAGACCAGACTTGGCATAGGCCTCGGTTTCCATGACGCCACTCGATGACCCGGCAATGTAGAACACCCCATTGGGCTTCAGGTGGAAATTGCCCGGCCCATTGCGGCGGTTGAGCTTTTTCAACGGCTTGCCGCCCTCGACATAGAGCCCAATGGGCTTCAGATTGTCGTCGAACATGCCGGCATTCATGCCGAAGGCCAGCGCCTTGCCCTGCTCCTTCAGCCTAGCGTCAAGGCTTGAAAACGAACCATAGGGCTTGCCATCCGGCATCAGGTTGAAAAGCTGCAGGTGATCGCTGCGAAGATCGAATCGGCAAACGACATAAGCATTGCCTTCGAACTCACCCTCCGCGCAGGCCGCTTGAACCGGCCCCGCCATGGCGAAGAGTGCCAGCGCCAGCAGAACCCAGCGCATGGCTTACTTGCAGGCCTTGTCGATGGCGGCAAGGGCTGCCGAAATGCCGTTGAGCGAGTAGGAATCGATGGTCTGGGTGCCGCGCCACGAGGTGCCCTTCACCTTCAGGACCGTTCCCGCCTTCATGGCGGTGACGATTTCCTTTTCCGTCGCCGTCGTATCGGCCCAGGCGCCGTCAGCATTGGTGAACAGCGTGAACTTGGCCTCATCGACCGTCAGTTCGGCGTTGGTTTCCTTCTTGAAGGGATAGCCGATGATCGTCGAAACCTCACCCTTGACCTTGCGACCTGGCATGTGTGTGACGAGAAAGAAGGCCGGATCGCGCTTGACGTTCTTGGGCTCGCTGCCCTTGGGGCTTGAGGACACGTAGCAGACACGAGTGTCGGCTGCCTTGTAGGTATAGGCCGACCAGTCGTCGAACACGCCGAGCTGTTCGGGCTCGGTGCCTTCGGCTTGCGCCGCGAGTGAAAACAGAGCGATGACAGTGAGCGCCGCAGCGCCGGTTTTGCATATCTGAATCATGTGCGCGACCTTAACCTCTGACTCTGGCAAAATCCATCATCCCGCACTTGCCTGCGGAATCCGGCCCAATTTTGGCAGGACCAAACGCCACGCCAACTAGGCCACAGGACTTATTGCAGTGCAATACAGGCTGGGCTAGCGTTTTTTGAGAGCTTTGAGGTGATGGAATGGTAGCGGCAGTTGCGAGCAAGGACGGGGCCGAGGCAGAATTGAGCCATCTGGTGGAGCATCTGGCCTCGGCCGCCACTGCCGTTGAGGCGGTTTTTGCTCGCGCCAAAGCCCATGTGGCGGCGGCCATCATGCCCAATGGCAGGATCGATGGCGCCATCCTCGATACCGAACAGCACATGGCCCATGGGCTTGCCTGGCTCGCCACCTATGCCGCCGCCATCCGCGAGCTGGCGGGCTTTGCCGCACGGCTGCAGCGCGACGGGATGTTCGGTGAGACCGAGCAGCTGACCGTCCAGATCGCCGTTGGCGAGTATCTGAACCACATCGCCGGTGGCATGCCGATGAACCAGGGCGAGTTCGTGCG
Organism: Hyphomicrobiales bacterium; assembly: GCA_031363045.1. GTDB lineage: Bacteria > Pseudomonadota > Alphaproteobacteria > Rhizobiales > Aestuariivirgaceae > Aestuariivirga. The sequence goes on along the minus strand of JANLTS010000217.1, from coordinate 10,704 downwards.
CCTGGCTGACTTGGGCGTAACGCGCGGCGCGGCAGCGGGCCTCCATGAACTTGTGCTGATGGATCGCGGCAACACCAGCGCAAACCGCAAGCGCCTGGTGGAGCTGATCTCTGGCGGTGATTTCGGTTCCTCCGGACTCGATGACACGCTGCTTGAGATGCGCGAGACGATGCGCCGCTTCGTTGCCGACAAGGTGGCGCCCCTTGCCCATCACTGGCACCTGAAGAATGAATATGTGCCAATCGAGATCGTGCGCGAACTGGCCGACCTCGGCGTCTTCGCGCTGACGTTGCCGGAAGAACATGGCGGGCTTGGCCTGTCGAAGGAATCGATGTGCGTGGTGTCGGAAGAGCTGTCGCGCGGCTGGATCGCCGTCGGCTCGCTGGGCACCCGCGCCGAGATCGCCTGCGAGCTGATCCTTTGCGGCGGCACGGAGGCGCAGAAGTCCAAGTGGCTGCCGAAGATCGCGAGCGGAGAGATTCTTCCGACCGCCGTCTTCACCGAACCCAATACCGGATCGGATTTGGGCAGTTTGCGGACGCGCGCCGTGAAGGATGGCGACGTCTACAAGGTGACCGGCAACAAGACCTGGATCACCCATCCGGTGCGCGCCGATGTGATGACGCTGCTGGCCCGCACCAACCCGGACGAGACCGGCTACAGGGGCCTGTCGATGTTCCTCGCCGAGAAACCGCGTGGAAGTGATGCCAATCCGTTTCCGGCCAAGGGCATGTCGGGCAGCGAGATCGAGGTGCTGGGTTATCGCGGCATGAAGGAATATGAAATCCGCTTCGAGGATTTCGAGGTGAAGGCAGAGAATCTTCTGGGCGGCGTCGAGGGCCAGGGCTTCAAGCAATTGATGCAGACCTTTGAGGCGGCGCGCATTCAAACAGCGGCGCGCGCCGTGGGCGTGGCCCAGAATGCCCTCGATCTCGGTTTGAAATATGCCAGCGACCGCGCGCAATTCGGCAAGCCCATCATCAATTTTCCGCGCATCGCCGATAAGCTCGCTTTGATCGCAGCCGAAATCATGGCGGCCCGCCAGCTGACACTCTATGCGGCGCGCGAGAAGGATGCCGGACGCCGCTGCGATCTTGAAGCCGGCATGGCGAAACTACTTGGTGCGCGTGTGGCCTGGACCGCCGCCGACAACGCCCTGCAAATCCACGGCGGCAACGGCTTCGCGCTCGAATACCAGATCAGCCGCGTGCTCTGCGACGCCCGCATCCTCAACATCTTCGAGGGTGCCGCTGAAATTCAGGCGCAGGTGATCGCGCGAAGACTGTTGGAGGGCGGAAACTAGGCAGCCTCAGTCGCAGCAAGACGCCGCTGCTTCACCCTGCCTGCAGAAACACGACGACATGACCGGCACACCGGCCCGCGCCACCGCAATGTCGAGGCGTGCCTTGATGATCACCGCTTCATCCAGCCTTCCGAGACGCTCAAGGCATTCATGGTAGCCGTGCAGGCTCCAGACATTGTCGGGATGCTGACAGGGACGGCTGAGTGCCGGATCAAATCCGAGATCGGCGCGATAGACCTCCGCCGCTTCGGCAATGCGGCCTTGCTCAAGCAACAGGGCACCAAGGGCATGACGCGCCGGTTGCATCCAGCCCCATGGCTCGTCATAGGGCAGCGTGTCGTCAAGTTCGACAGACCTGCGCAAATGCGCGAAGGCTTCATCGAAATTACCTTTGCGATACTCGATCTCGCCACGCATCATTTCACTGGCGACCACCAGAATGTCGATGCAGGTGTTGTTGAAGACATAGCGCGATGGCGGCACCGCAGCCCGCGCGGTTTCGAACGCCGCTGCTTGCCGTTCGGCGTCAGGCACCTGACCCAAGGCGGCATGAGCAACCGCCTTGGCATAATGGATCATCGCCGTGCTCACGCAATAGAGTTCACGGTCGGAGGGCAACGGCGTGGCGATGATGTCAGGCCAGCGGCCGAAGCGGATCAGCACATGCATCTTCATCGGCAGGAAGCCTTCCAGCCAGTCGGCCATGGGTGGCGACTGCACCCGCAGCAGTTCTTCAGGCAAGGTGGCGATCATCTCATCGGCGGCCTCAAGTGCGGGACCCGGCTGGCCAAGGAACATCGCGCCATAGATTTTGAAATGATAGTCGTGACAGCGATAGAGCGAATAGAAATTGAGCGCTCCCTCGCGCTTCAGATATTTGCGGTCGGCGATGATGGCGCGGCTGTTGCTTTCCACCGTGTCACGATATTGCCCGCACAGCACATCGATATGTGTTGGCATGTGGCAGAGATGACCCGCATCGGGGACCAGGTTGCGCAAGCCGTCGGCGGCCTTGAGCGCACGCTCCGGATAGGGCGACATTTCCATCAGGTGGATATACATGTGAAGGACGCCCGGATGCGCCATGCCGCCGGGAAGCGTCATCGCCCGCTCCAGCATCGCCACCAGCTCCAGCGTATCGGCACCTTCCGCCGGTTTGCCCGTCGCAAGGTCCCACAGCGCCCAGGGTGTGCGATTCATCAGGGCTTCGGCTGTCAAGGTGATTACATCGAGATCGCTGCCGAATGTGCGGTAGGACTCGCGCATGGCCGCTGCGTAGTCATCATTCCAGATCGGCGTGACAGAAGCTGCATCGCGGCTGGGATAGCGCTTGGCCAGAGGCGTGATCAGCGCGTGTTCGACCGCACTCGCCTTGCCGACCAGCGACAAGGCCTTGTGGGTTGCCTCGTGTGCGATTGACAAGGATTTCTCCAGGTCAATGACATCGAAGGCTTTCCACTGCTTGTTGTAGTTTGGCCCCGCCGCATAGGCCAAGCCCCAATAGGCCATGGCGCAATCCGGATCGTGCGCGGCAGCCGTCTCGAAACAGCGGAGTGCCTCGTCGTGATTGTAGCCGTAACACCACAAAAGCCCGCGATCGAACCACAGCTGGGCCTGTGGCGAAACGGTGCTGACGGGCTTTGAGTAAGTTCCGAGATCGTAATAGTCGGTCATCGGCTTTGACCCTCCTTAGCTACATTGCCAAACGCCCATTGGGCGTCAACGGAGAAATCGATCATCAAAGGCTATCATGGCGTTGGCCTTTGCCGCGCCATTGCGATTAGGTTTCAGCCGCCACCGGTGTCCGGCTGTTGAGGCTCGCCACGATGTGACTGAAGGTGAAGCCGATGCCGTCGGCGATGAGCGGCACCGCGGCATAGATGATGGCGACATGCGCGGCTCTGGTGTGGCGGAGCGACGTGATGCCACCTCTGTCAGGACATGTCAGGAGTTCCAGTCTGGCGTCTTGCTTCACCAGCCATTGCCTGCGCTGGTGTTTCGGCATAGGCATCGGCGTTCAGGTGAGCCTGAGGACAAAACTGCTTGAGGACCGCCATAAACCATGGTCAGCCACCACATCATCTTCGACTGCGACGGCGTATTGGTGGATAGCGAGCCGCTGTCGATGCGCATCGATGTCGAAATTCTTGCCGAGAATGGCGTCAACATGAGTGCCGACGAAGCCCATGCGCGATTTGTCGGCAAGACTTTTGCGGCGATGATCGAAGAGGTGGAGCGGGAATTTGGCGTCCGTTTCCCAGCCGACGCCTCCGCCCGGAAAGACCAGCGCCTGTTGCTGCTGTACGAACGCGAACTGCGGGTGGTCGAGGGCGTGGCGGAGGCACTCAGGGATATCGGTCAGAGCCATTATAGTGTCGCCTCGAACAGCCCTCTTGAACGAGTTGAAACGGCTCTGCGTATTGTCGGATTGACTCGCTACTTCGATAACCGCATCACAACGTTCGAGCATGTCGCCCGGCCAAAACCCGCGCCCGATGTCTTCATCGAAGCGGCCAGGCGCGCCGGTTTCCGGCCAACGGACTGCATCGTCATTGAGGATTCAGCAACCGGCGTGACAGCCGCCCATGCCGCAGGTTGCATGGTTCTGGGCTTTTCCGGAACCCATCCGGAGCCGGAGGAACAGGCCGGGCGGCTTCGACATGTTGGGGCAAGTGGTATCTTTGCACGAATGTCGGCACTACCGGCTCTTGTCACACAGCTGGTCGGAGTCAGACTTTGAAGACGGTGTTTCAGACGATGAAGTCAGAAAGTTGAGCGGCGGTGGTTGTTATCGCCGTGAACGCGGGAGTCAGGCTTCCGTCCGTCTCGCCTACGTAAATAAACATCCCTGCACCCGCACCGACATTGTTGAATAACCAATAGAAATTGCCGTCTGCGATTTCCTCGGCTGTCTCAGCGCTTTGCGCATGAAACGAGGTTAGGTCGATATGGTCTAATCCGCCTTGGAAATCCTGAATGATCAAAGCGGAGACAGCCACACGGTCATAGGCGTTGGGATGAACGCTGGATGATACAGAGACGATGTCGGCTCCATCGCCCGACCGAATGATCGCCATCGTCGTCGTGTCACCGAAATCGAGAGACCACGTCTCATCGCTCGCATTGCCTATGAAGGTGAAAGCGGCAACACCGTCTACACCGTCGACATCATCGATGATTGGCGAACTCAGTGCCAGGTTGTGAGTGAGGCTATTGGCTGCGTTGCGATAGGTGCCGACATTATCGAAGGCAGCATTTAGGCCTACCTTGGCGACGACCGTACTGAGGTCCGGGTCGGAGAGCTTGTCGAGCCGATTGTCCACGACATAGGTATCGGTTCCCTTGCCGCCGTTCATAATGTCGGCGCCAGTCCCGCCGTCGATCTCGTCATTGCCAAGTCCACCGAGAAGAATATCGGCTCCGGAACCCCCATTGACAATGTCGGCGCCTGCGCCAGCGGTCACTGAATCGTTCCCATCGCCTGTGTTGATTGTATCAGCGCCGGCACCGGCGACGACATAGTCGTTGCCACCGCCTGACGAGATCATATTGGAGCCTTGCAGGTCGATGATGAGATCATCGGTGGTATCCGCAGTCAAGCTGGCATGGATTGCCACACCGGCCTTGATGATGTCGTCGCCGTTGCCGCCTCTCTGTACAAAGTCGATGTTTCCACCATTGGCAAATGCCGCAGAAAGCACGTCAAGGTAGGGTTGTATCTGCGCCTTGAAAGATTGGGTTGCCTGTTGGGCTCCGTCTGCGGCGTTGATGATTGCGTCCCGCTTGGCGATAATGGGGTATGGCGCGCCGGAACCGTCGCGGGTAAAGAGATAGTCCATCGCATCCAGGACCTCATCCTGGTCGAGCCGATCTTGCGGCGCAAGGATTCCAATCTCATTTGATTCAGCTTCGCGGCGGTTCTGCAGCCCCTTCAAGGCGTAGTTTGCGTGATTGTAGCGGATTTCATACCAGAGTTTTGCGTGATTATCGGTGTTAATGGCATCGGCGATGCTCGCGCCAATCAGTGTCTCGGCGTTGTAAAAGAGCGACAGCAATACACCCCGCTCCTTTGACTCATCCGGCAAACTACTGCCAAGCGCAGCAAGACGCTTTTCTAGACGATACTCAAGCGAGGCAAACAGGCCCGCCTCACCGAAGAGGAAAGCACGAAGCAACTGGCCGCCTTCAGAATCGGTGAGATTCAACGCGTTGAGCTGTTTCACCATCAAACGTTCCGCGTCTGAGGTTGCTCGCTCCTTTTCGGCGAGCGTAAGCAGCTCCTTCGCGGTGATATCTCCAGCTTTCCATGACAGCACGATATCGAGGCCTTGATTCTGGATTGTGGACAATTTTCCGTCAGTGGAACCGGTCAGCGCGAATGTGATTGCTTTCTCGACAACGGACTTCGAGGCACTTTGTAGATTGAATCCATAGCCAAAGGTCGGAATGCTCTTGCTGTCGTCATGAACGCCCCACTTCCAGGGCATGGTGCCGTCCTTGAGTCCCGGATTTTCCCATTGCTTGAGGAAGCCAGTGATGAACGTCTCATATTTGTCACGTTCGAGATTACTGAGCGACGACAGCATGGGGCATTCCTCCTCGTCACCTTATCTATTACTTATCGGAAACAATGAGTCAAAAGCCTTATAATATGTTTTTCTTTGACATTGCACTGCAACACGGCCATATGGGCGCTGTCGCTCCTGTATGATCGCTTGCTGATTCAAGAAAGCCGATCCAAGGAATACGTGAGGCGCACTTGATTTGTGCAGCCGTTCCGGCCGGAAGCGAAAATCCCGAACATACCTTTCACGTGGGTAGGTTTTAAGCGCCCGCTACGCTGGGCCGCAGATTGTCTGCGGCTGGCTATTCGGACATGGCAGGCGCTTGTCACCCAACGGTTCCGAAGCGAAAGTTAAATACGTGACGTCTTTTTCAGACCTCAATCTCTCCCAGCCGATTCTCAAGGCGCTTGCCGCTGAAGGCTACGAAACTCCAACCCCCATTCAGGCCCAGTCCATTCCGATGTTGCTCGCCGGCAAGGATCTGCTCGGCATCGCCCAGACCGGCACCGGCAAGACCGCGGCCTTTGCATTGCCCATCCTGCAGAGACTGTCGGAAATGCCTGAGCGTGCCGCCAAGGGCACTTGCCGGGCGCTGATCCTCTCCCCCACTCGCGAACTCGCCTCTCAGATCGCCGAAAGCTTCAAGACCTATGGCCGCAACCTCAAGGTCAGCCGCGCTGTCGTCTTCGGCGGTGTCTCACTCGGAAAGCAGATCGAAATCCTGCGTGGCGGCGTTGACGTTCTCGTCGCCACACCAGGCCGTCTCGTCGACCTGATCGAACGCCGCGCCCTGACACTGTCGAAAGTCGAGATCTTCGTGCTCGACGAAGTCGATCAGATGCTTGACCTCGGCTTCATCCATGCCATCCGCAAGATCACCGGCATGTTGCCCACAAAGCGCCAGAACCTGTTCTTCTCGGCCACCATGCCGAAGGAGATCGCCGGTTTGGCCGCGTCGCTCCTCACCGATCCGGTGCGCGTCGAAGTGGCGGCAGTCGCCACCACTGTCGAAAAAGTCAACCAGAGCGTCATCCATGTCGATCCCGCCAACAAGGCGAAGTTGCTCTCCGAGCTGCTGAAGGACAACAACATGACCCGCACACTGGTGTTCACCCGTACCAAGCATGGCGCCGACAAGGTGATGAAGAACTTGTCAGTCGCAGGCTTCACCGCGTCCGCCATTCACGGCAACAAATCCCAGGCCAATCGCGAGCGGGCTCTTGCCGGCTTCAAGAAAGGCAAGATCCTGGTGCTGGTGGCAACCGACATCGCGGCACGCGGCATCGACGTCGATGCGGTGAGCCACGTCATCAACTATGACCTGCCGCATGTGCCGGAATCCTACGTCCACCGCATCGGCCGCACGGCGCGTGCTGGCGCCGAGGGTTCGGCCATTGCCTTCTGCACGCCAGAAGACCGCGGACTGCTGCGCGACATCGAGAAGACCATCCGCCAGCAGGTGCCGGTCGTCGAACATGCGCTCGGCCTCAAGAACATCCAGACGCTCGCCCCGACATTTGGCTGGAACCCCGGCGGCAAGCCGGGCAGCAAACCGCGCGGCGGCAAGCCTGGCGGTGGCGGCAACCGCAACCACTCCAATGGCGCTCCCGGCGGCTTTCAAGGAAAACCCAAGGCGAAACCACATCGTGGTGCCGCCAACGGTGCCGGCAACGGCGCACCCAAGCGTAGCACCGGCGGCACACCAGGCGGTAGCTGGATGAGCGACATCGGCAAGAAGCAGGCTTAAGTCCGCGCCTTGCACTGTTAAGTGTTGTCAGGACCCGTGGACTTGCTCCAAACTCGTCCACGGGAGACTTGAATGATCTACAATTGGCTCAAGCCACAAAATCAGAACGGCTTTTTACTGTTCGCCGCCATGGGTGTCTTCGGCGGCCTGTTTGCGTGGAACTCGCTCGACCTTATCGATCTGGCGATGCGGAACATCCAGTTTCTGCGTCAACACGGCAACCTCGCCATCATGGAAGGTGGCCTGATGCAACTGCTGATGATTATCGCTCAGGGAATATTTTCGCTCGCCTGCTATCTTGGATTCAAGTGTTGCGAGACGGAACTGGTCTACCGCTGGCGCCAGCGATGAACCTCAGCTTTCGCGGTGGTTGATCGGCATCGGCAATAACCTTAGTGTCCGGGGTCACATCACGTGACTCCGGACATTTTTCATGAACATACTCAAGTCGGCAATCTTCGGCCTCGTCCTGCTGATCGCGGCTTGCATCCTGCTGTTCTGGGCCGAGGGCCGCGCCGTGAAGACGGCCCGCGCGCTCGAAGAAGGCAAAGGTCTCGTCGTCGAGGTTGATGCCGCGAAAGTTGATGCAGGAAATGAAGGCAAGCTGGTGCACATCTCGGGCGATGCGGTGCCGCAGGATGTGCCCCGCGATGCGCGGCTGAATATCGAAGCCAAGGGGGCCGTGAGCCTCACCCGCAAGGTCGAGATGCTGCAGTGGAAGGAAACCTCGAGGGAGATCGAGCGCACCGCCAATGATGGTTCGAAGACCAAGACCACGGTTTATGATTATGACAAGACCTGGTCATCGACACCGATTGATTCCGCCAGGTTCAAGACCGCCTCGGCGCCGAAGAATCCGCCGATGCCCCTTTCAGGCGAAAGCTTCGAAATTGCCGAGGCGAAAGTTGGTGCCTTCCGGCTGGCGGGTAAATCCGTGGCACCCCTGGGCAAGGATAGCAGCCTGCCATTGAGCGATGCGGGGATTGACCATGCTGCAGCCGCCTTGGGCGGCAGCAATCCGGTGTGGCTCGTCAACAACCAGTATGTCTTCGCCGCCGATCCTGACAGCCCGCAGGTTGGCGATGTGCGCATTGGTTTTGAACGTGGCGATGTCTCGCGCCTGAGTGCTGTCGGCCAGCAGGCCGGTGACAAGCTGCAACCCTATACCGCCAGCAACGGCCGCGAGGTCTTCCTGATCCAGGCAGGTAATGCTTCCGCTGCCGAGATGTTCAAGGATGCCATCGACGGCAATGTTTTCCTCACCTGGATCATCCGTGGTGGTGGATTGCTGATGATGTTCTTCGGCTTCATGCTGAGCTTCACACCGCTGACCGCGACGCTGGGACGCGTGCCGCTGGTCGGCGGCCTCATCCGCGGCGGCGCCTCGCTTGTTGGATTGGTGATGACCTTGGCCTTGGGTTCGATCATCATCGGCATGGGCTGGATCTTCTACCGCCCACTGCTGGCACTGGCCATCATCGCTCTTGGCGTTGGGGCGGCCGTGGCGCTGGGTGTCTTTGGAGACAAGAAGACGCCCGCCACTGCACCCGTGAAGACCTGATCCTCGACGCGATGCGCGGCGGCCACACGCTGTTCACCACCACCGATGGCGTCGAGCAGTTGTGGGAATTATCCGAGCAACTGCTGGAGTCGCCGCCGCCGGTCAGGCTTCACCCGCCCGATTCATGGGGCCCGGAATCCATCCATCAAATGATCGCCCCCAACGCCTGGCGCCTGCCGTTTGAGCGGGCGTGGCGGAATCCCAATCCTTCGGGCGGTTGAGAGGGCGACTGGTCACTGCCAATATCTGGTCATCCCCGGATGTACTCCGGGGACCCATTCCGCTACTCGCTCAGAGTAGCAATTTGTTGCATCATGGGTCGCCGGAATAAATCCGGCGATGACGAGAGAAGGGCGATGGCGCCCTTGATGTCAGCGCGTCGCGTGGTCTCACCGCCGCCATTGAGAAGACGTGAATCCGCAAGTAAGCCCGCCATCGCTGGCGGGCTTACAATCATACTTGTGCGCCAGGTAACGGACAGGTTCATTTAACCCAGCCGCTGCATCAAAGCCTATGGCGCGACGTGAATCGCCATGCCGGTTGGCGTGTTGTTCGGATTGGTCGGCTCGACATCGGCCAGGATGAAGGAATGTCCGCCTTCAGCGACCTGAATCTTGAATTGCCAGCCGCAGCCAATGCCGCAACTGAGACCGGCGGTTCCGCGCCCGTTGGCATCGAGGGTTTGAATCGAGATCGCGTTGCCAGTCGATGTCGAATCTTCGCAACCCGTCGAATGCATCTGGATTGTCGCCACGCCAGTGCCGGAACTGTTCAGCCTGAACGTCACATACATCGAGGATACTCCGCAACCGGTGTTGCCGCCGAGAACGGCTGTCCAGCCACCTCTCATCATGGCCTTGGTGACGCCCGCCTCGGCGGTGCCACTCAACATGACCGCAGAAGTCAACAACGACGCGGCAGCAAGTGTGATTAACTTTTTCATCACGTTCACCTCATTCAGTTGATGTCACGTCAGCCACGGCTGACGTTACGACACTATCACGAGAAGCGGAATTCACAAAGATTCAAGTTTTGCTTGGGCCAACGGCACCAAACGTGAATTGAACAAAAAAAGCCCGCCATCGCTGGCGGGCTTTGATATTCGTCAGTCTACGGAGCGTATCAGATGGCGCCTTGCAGCGCCTTCAGGTGCTCGAGGTTCTCTGATGCCTTGCGCCGCGCCTCGTCGGACTTGGCGTCGGCGACGTCGTCCTCAAGGTTCTTGATCTGGGTGGCCAGCGTCTCGGCGTTGAGCTCGGACACCGGAATCGCCACTTCGGCCAGAAGCGTAAGGCCCGTCGGGTTGACTTCCGCCATGCCGCCCTTGACGAAGATGCGGTCGGTTGCGCCATCATCCTTGTAGACGGTGACGACGCCGGGCTTCAGTGTTGCCAGCACCGGCGCGTGGCCGGGAAAAATGCCCATCTCGCCCTCGGTTCCGGGGATGGTGACCGAGGCAACCTCCCCTGAGAACAGAAGCCGCGCGGGGCTCACGAGTTCAAAATGAAGACCAGCCATCAATTGCTTA
>JANLTS010000164.1:0-12598 GCA_031363045.1 Hyphomicrobiales bacterium | reverse complement strand
ATCGTCGGTGACCTTGGCAATCGCCATGTCACCGGTGATGTCGATTGAAGCGATGTTGGAAATGATCTGCGAACCCCGAGGCTGGCGCTTCTCCGGCTTGATTGCGGCAATGAATTCCTCACGCGGAAAGAATTCATATTGGCCGTTGAAGTGCCCAGCCTGCATGCAAAGCGGGTGCATAGCCTTCCGAATTTGGTCATCGTCACCGTAGATCATGCCTTCGAGATAATCGGTCACTGCGGTTCGGATGGCTTGAAGGTCTGTGTCCCGGCTCATTGCTCCCCCCGTATTTCCCAAATCCTATCCGCTTTCTGTTGTCCGGCAAGGAGATAAAGGTCAATCATCTTGCCGCCATAGACTGCTTTTAGCCTTGTGCCGAATCAAGCAGGATCGGCCATGACTTTCAATCGGCGGGCGTTCATCGGGTCAGCGGCGGCGCTGGCGGTCGCGCCACGGCTGGCGCTGGCGCAAGCGGCAACCGATGGCTTCACCGAAATCCGGGCGCAAGCCGTGAAGTTGCAACTGCTGGAGGATGCGACCGGCAATACTGATGCCTGGAGCTATTCATCCGGCCCCGAGCCCGTCGTGATCCGCGCCAAACAAGGCGTCGAACTCAAGCTGCGTTTCGTCAACGATCTGCCGCAGGAAATCTGGCTGCATTTCTTCGGGGTGCGCGGCCCCTCCGCACTGATGACGCTCAATGTGCCGCCAGGTGCTGGCAGTGCTGTTGATTGCGTGTTTACGCCGCCCGATGCCGGAACCTTCTGGATCGGGCCGATGGCGGATCAATCGCAGGCCCGCGATATGGGGCTCTATGCCGTACTGATCGTGGAAGAGGCCAATCCGCCGACGGGCGTGGCTGAACTGGTGCTGGTGCTCGACGATTGGAAAATCAGCGATGATGGCGCCATCGAAGGCAATTTCGGCGACACCGAGACCATGGTGGGCGAGGGGCGCCTCGGAAACTGGTTCACCATCAACAGCCAATTCCGGCCTAAGCTAGCGCTGAATCCCGGCCAGTTCACCAGGCTGCGCCTGCTCAATGCCGCCAATGTCCGCAGCATGGGCGTGCTGTTCAAAGGCTATGACCCGTTGCTGGTCGCCCGTGATGGGCAGCCGCTGGCGCCTATGCCGCTGGGCCAGAAAGCCCTGCTGCTGGCGCCCGGCCAGCGCGCCGACTTGCTGGTGAGCCCGGAGGAGGGTGACATCGGCCTGGCGCTCGACCTGTTTGAGGACATCGTCGAGATCGGCTATCTGATCGCTACCAAGGGTGAAGTGCCCCAGCTGCCAGAGAACTTCGCGCTTCCTCTAAACGTGCTGCCGCAACTGCCGGTCCTTGCCGATGCGCGGACGATCAGCATTGTCATCGAAGGCGGCATCAAAGGTGGTCTGAAATCAGCCAGACTCAACGGAGTCGAACGCGATCTCCGGACGCTGCTGGAGAATGGCAAGGGCTGGGCCCTGAACGGCACGGCGGGGCCCGCGCCCGAACCCCTTTTCTCGGCAGCGCAAGGCGAGGCCATTTTGCTCGAAATTGATAATCGCACCGGTTTCGCGCAGCCGCTCCACATCCATGGCCATGTCTGGCAGGAGATCGGCGAGGTACCCTCTGGCATCTGGATGGATTCGGCGGTGATCGCCGCCAACGAGACTGTGACGCTTGCCTTCATGGCGGATAATCCCGGCACCTGGGCGATCCAGAGCCTGGTGGCCGAGCGGGCCGATGGCGGAATGATCGGAGCCTTCGAAATCGCTGCAGCGGAACCATAGGTTCAAGCGGCGTTAACGAATTTCGCGCCTAATGCCAGGTGAGAAGATTCGCCAAATGGAGTGCGCGCATGGTGCTTGAGTTTTTTGGCTTTGTTTCAGGTGTCGGCGGCATCGGGCTGGCCTGGGTCATGCTGCTGCGGCATGAGCGTTTCAAGGTCATCAACGGCTTTTATGCAGGCCGTCAAGGCCGGTCTCCTGGTGGAAATGCCTTGATTTGGCCAAGCCACTGATTTAGGCCGCTCCTCAGTATTCCGATTGGCCCTGAGGAGCCGTGAACTTTGAGCGATGAATCCCTGTTTCGCGAGGTGGATGAGGAAGTCCGCCAGGAGCAATTCCAGAAACTGTGGAAGCGTTACGGCAACCTGATCATGGCCGTGTGCTTTGCCGTCGTGGCGGGTGTTGCTGGTTTCAAGGGCTGGCAATATTGGCAGCTGAAACAGGCGGAAACGGCAGGCGAAGCGTTTTTTGCGGCCGAGAAGCTGGCCGGAACCGGCAAGACAGATGAAGCCGCCAAGCAATTCAAATCCATCGCCCATGCAGGTTACGGCGTTCTGGCGCGCTTGCGTGAGGCCAATGTGCTGGTTGGCCAAGGCAAATCCGCTGATGCGGTGAAACTCTATGACGCCATCGCTACTGATTCCTCAGCCGATGCCGCATTGCGCGATCTCGCCCGCATGCGCGCCGCTTTGACGGTGGCCGACACGGCAACGCCTGCCGATCTGGCGGGCCGGCTCAAGGCTTTCGATGCCGCTGGCAACCCGTGGCGGCATGTGGCGCGTGAAGCGATGGCGGCGGCCCTGTGGCGCACCAAGGACTATGCCGGGGCTGACAAACAGGTTCAGGCCATTCTGGCCGATGGCGAAGCACCAGTGGGCGTGTTGCAGCGGGCCCGCGTCCTGTCCGAATTGCTGGCTCCACTTCTGGCGCAAAAATGAAGATGATCAGGAAAATTCTGTTGCTTGGCGCCGTGGTTGCGGGGCTGGCCGGTTGCAGCACGGTCAACAGCTTGACCGGACAGACCGACGATACGGTTCTGCCTGGCCAGCGCGAGGAAGCAATTCCCGGCCGCGCGGCGTTCCCCGATCAGGCTGACCCGCTGGTGAAGCCATCTGCCGGACAAGCGCAGCAGACCGATACGGTTTCGACCTCCGAGCCGGTGGAAACTTGCCAGCCTGACGATCCGGCGTGCCAGCCCGCGAGTGGGGGTGATGGCGTGTTCAGCGATCCGCAATGACCATAACTGTCGCCATACTCGGGCGCCCGAATGTCGGAAAATCAACACTGTTCAATCGTCTCGTCGGCCGCAAGATCGCCCTGGTGGACGATCAGCCCGGCGTCACGCGTGACCGCCGCGAGGGCGAGGCGAAACTCGGCGAGTTGCGCTTCCGGCTGTTCGATACGGCGGGCCTCGACGACGTCAAGGGTGAATCGCTCGAAGCCCGGATGAGTGCCCAGGCCGAGACGGCGGTGGATGACTCTGATGTCGTGCTCTTCGTCATCGACTCGCGGGTTGGCATCACGCCGACCGACCGCGAATTCGCCGAGCGTGTGCGCCGCCGCGGCAAACCCGTCGTGCTGGTGGCCAACAAGGCCGAGGGCCGGGGCCAGAACCATGGCGTGCTCGAAGCCTACGAACTGGGCTTTGGCGAACCGCTGCCGGTTTCGGCCGAACACGGCGAGGGCCTCGACTATCTCTACGACGCACTTCTTCCGTACACGGAGAAAAAGCCCGAGACCGAGGGCGAAGAGCGCGGCGACGGGCCGTTGCGGCTGGCCATCATCGGACAGCCCAATGCCGGCAAATCGACACTCGTCAATGTGATCCTCGGCGAAGAGCGCATGCTGACCGGCCCGGAGGCCGGGATCACGCGCGATGCCATTTCCTCCGACTTCGAATGGCGTGGCCAGAAGATCAGGCTGTGGGATACGGCGGGCATCCGCCGCAAGTCGCGCGTTACCGGCAAGATCGAAAAGCTGGCGGTGTCGGATGCGCTGCAGGCCATCCGCTTTGCCGAATGCGTCGTCGTGCTGATCGATGCTTCGCTGCCGATCGAGCGCCAGGACCTGACGCTCTGCGATCTCGTGGCGCAGGAAGGCCGTGCCGTGGTGCTGGCGCTTTCCAAGTGGGATCTGGTCGAGGAAAAGCAGAAAAAGCTCAAGGAAGTGATGAGCGATCTTGAGGACGTGCTGCCGGAAATCCGTGGGCTGCCGGTGGTGACGCTGTCAGCAAAGCAGGAGCGCGGCATCGACAAGCTGCTGGAAGCCGTGCTGGGCGCCATGGAGAAGTGGGGCAGCCGCATCACGACCTCGCAAGTCAATCGCTGGCTCGAAGCGGCCATCGCCCGCAATCCGCCGCCGGCCCCTTCGGGCCGCCGCATCAAGATCCGGTATGCGACTCAAGCCAGCACCAGGCCGCCGACGTTTGCGGTGTTCGGCAACCAGCTGTCGAAACTCCCGGAAAGTTACATCCGTTATTTGATGAACGGCTTGCGCAAGGATTTCGAACTGTGGGGCGTTCCTATCCGCTTCAGCCTGCGCGGCGGAAGTAATCCGTTCGACAAGTAGGCTAGAATCTCACCGACACTGTCCCCAGATGTTCGAAGCTGGCTTCGGCCATATCGCCCATTGCGGCTGAGAAAAATTCGGTGATGACGCCAGTGGTGACGATGTCGCCCTGTTTGAGGCCGAGCCCATGGCTGTTGAGGTGGTTGGCAAGCCAGGTCAGCGCCATGTCGCCGCCGCCCAGCGCGTTGGCGCCGATGCCGCCCGTGCGCTCCTGGCCATTCCAGGTGACGGTGCCTTTGAGAGCTGCGAATTGCTTGCGGCTCAAGAGCTTTTTGGCCTCACCCAAAACGATGCCCTCGTTCAGGCCGCCATCGACGATAAACCACGGTACCGGGTCAGCAAAGCCATTGGGAGTGCGTGGGTTGACGATCTCGATTGCCACATGCACCGATGCCGCTGCCGCCATCACTTCGGCACGTGAATAGGCATCGCCACGTGGCGGCAGATCGCTTGACATGGTGAAAGCCACTTCCGGTTCGACGACGCGTTTGTTGGTGGCGATTGTTGGAAAGTAGTCTCCGGAGCGATAGACGCGATTGGAAAACATCGTGCCGGGGAACGGACCATCGGCGTTCAGTGCCTTCTGGGCGCGCTCGGACGTGCAGCCGATTTTCCAGCCAATCTGCGTCCAGCCGAGTTCGCGGGTGATGGCGCATTGCAGCGCGAAGGCGCGATCGAGAGCGGGGGGTGAGGATTCGGGCAGGTGGTCGAGGTGAACCTGGCTCTGACGGGCGGCGGCAAAGGCCTTGATGATGTCGCTGTCACTCATGTCAGGCTCTCCGAATAAACAATTTGGGGCCCGGCAGTAACTGCAGGGCCCCAAACAGGATAACAATTGTCATGCGCGGAACATCTGTTCCGGCAGGCTAAGTCTTAGTTCGCAACCTTGCGGCGGCGAGCGAGAGTGCCCATGCCGATCAGAGCAGTGCCTAGCAGCAGCAGCGGCAGCGGTACAGGAACCGCCTCAACACGCAAGTCGAAATTCGAACCATTCCTGCTTACATCAGTCCAAGTCGCGGTCAGCCAATAGGTCTGACCTGAAATCATAGCAAGCAACAGTTCGTCGCCTGCCGCCAAAGCGGCGCCTGATATTGATCCCAGGATGGAACCCGTTCCGTTGATCCCAGTCGACCATGTCACCACGGCGCCCACGAAACCCGTGATCGGATTCAGCGAGTTGGTTTCAATCGTAGCAAAGCTGGTCGCTGCAAGGAAACCGAAGGAATACGATCCTGCGCCATCTGCTGCATCACCACCAATTTCCATGGTGTACACGTCGCCCTGCGAAATCCCGATAGTGCCACCGGCAACCGGGCCATTGGTGTTTAGGGTGATGGCGTTAGCCGTCCCCATTGTCAGTGTCACTGCGGCAAAGGCGATTGCCACAGCTGCAACTAGATTTTTGAACATACTACCTCCTGAAGAAATACCTCTTTAACCAAGAGGATGTGTGGTTGCCCCATCTCCTAACAATTTGTTAAAAAACAAGATAAGAGTCAAGACACAATGTGGCATTGCAATAATTTAGTTAAATAACGCTACGTCAAACTGGGTGATATTGCGGCAAACAGCGCGAAAATGGGGCTTTTGAGGGCCTTTTAGAACTGTTTGAACAGCCCTTTAGCGTCGTATTTATACACGCCGCCGTTGTCCGCAAAGCTACCAAGCGCCATCGGCACGATCTGGGCGGCCACGTCGTCGGGGTGCGGCAGGGTTTCCGGGTCTTCGCCGGGCATGGCGGTGGCCCGCATCTTGGTGCGGGTGGCGCCGGGGCTGAAGCAGTTGGCGCGCACCGCAGTGGTCTCGATTTCAGCGGCATAGGTCTTGACCATGGCCTCGAGTGCCGCCTTGGAAATCGAGTAGGGACCCCAATAAGCCCAGCACTTGTGGGCGAGGCCGGAGGTTACGAACACGGCGCGGCCGGCATCCGAGGCACGCAGCAATGGGTCGAGCGAGCGGATGAGGCGGTAGTTGGCGGTGACGTTCACCGCCATCACCTCGTCCCAGAGTTTCGGTTCGACATGGGCGACGGGCGTCAGTTTGCCGAGGATGCCGGCATTGCCGATCAGGATATCGAGCCGCTTCCAGCGTTCGAAAATGGCGGCACCCAAGCGGTCAATGGCATCGTAATCGCGCATGTCGGCTGGCACCAGGGTGGCTGTTCCGCCCAGCGCCTTGATCTCGTCATCGAGTTCAGTGAGGCCTCCTTGGGTGCGGGCCATGGCGATGACATGGGCACCTTCCTTGGCCAGCGCCAGGGCCGCCGATCTTCCAAGCCCGCGCGATGCGCCGGTGACCAGCGCCACGCGATTTGCCAAACGTTGCGTCATGCCATCAGCCCGCTTCGGCCAGCAGAGACAATTGCTGCTTTGCCGATTCACCGACCAGGTCCGTCAGGTGCGTTGGATAATCGCCAGTGAAACAATGATCGGTGAATTGCGGCCTCAGGTTATCGCGGCCAGGCAGGCCCATCGAACGGTAGACACCATCGACCGACAGGAAGGACAGCGAGGTGACGCCGATATACTCGCGCATTTCATCGAGCGTGTGGGTGGCGGCCAGCAGCGATTTCTGTTCCGGCGTATCGATGCCATAGAAATCCGGATGCTTGATCGGCGGGCTCGATATCCGCATGTGCACTTCGCGCGCACCCGCTTCATACATCATCCGGACGATCTTCACTGATGTGGTGCCACGCACGATCGAGTCATCGATCAGCACCACGCGCTTGTCCTTCACCACGGCGCGATTGGCATTGTGTTTCAGCTTCACGCCGAGCGAGCGGATGGTCTGCGTCGGCTCGATGAAGGTACGGCCGACATAGTGATTGCGGATGATGCCGAGTTCAAAGGGAATGCCGGTTTCGTGGGCATAGCCCAAGGCGGCGGGCACGCCTGAGTCGGGGATCGGCACAATGACATCAGCATCGATGCCTGACTCGCGCGCCAGTTCACGGCCCATGGCTTTCCGCACTTCGTAGATCGAGCGTCCGCCTAAAATTGAATCGGGCCGGGAGAAATAGATATACTCGAAAATACAGGGGCGGGCCGGCTGCCGGGGGAAGGGCTTCAGGCTTTCAACACCTTCATCGGTAATGACAACCACTTCGCCATTCTCGATTTCACGCACGAACTTGGCGCCGATGATGTCGAGCGCGCAGGTCTCCGAGCAGAGAATGTAAGCGCCGTTCAGTTGGCCCAGGATCAACGGGCGGATGCCGAAGGGATCACGCGCGCCGATCAGCTTCTTGTTGGTCAGCGCCACCAGCGCGTACGCACCCTCGATGGCCCGCAGCGCGTCGATATAGCGCTCGACGATGCGATGCTTCTGCGAGCGCGCGACAAGATGCAGGATCACTTCGGTGTCGGACGTGGTGTGGCAGATGCAGCCTTGCGAAATCAGGTCGCGGCGCAGTGTCAGGCCGTTGGTCAGGTTGCCGTTGTGGGCGACTGCGAGGCCACCCGCCGCCAACTCGGCAAACAGTGGCTGCACATTGCGCAGGATGGTTTCACCGGTGGTCGAATAACGCACGTGGCCGAGCGCCGATGAACCCTGCAGCCGGTCGATGACCTTGGAGTTGGAGAAGTGGTCGCCGACCAGTCCCTGGCGGCGCTCGGTCTGGAAGCGCTCGCCATCGAAGGTGACGATGCCCGCCGCCTCCTGGCCGCGGTGCTGCAAGGCGTGGAGGCCAAGAGCGGTGAGGGCCGCGGCGTCCGGGTGGCCGTAAATGCCGAACACGCCGCATTCTTCGCGTAAGCGGTCGGCGTTCAGTTCGAAGTCGAGGTCAATGCTCATTGCCCGTTGCCCTGTCCGGCTGCCGGTTGCTGGGTTTCGCTGCCCGTTCCCTGGATCAGGTTTTCCAGTCCCTGGTTTTCAGTATTCTTGTAGCCGCTCTCGGGTTCGCCGGTTTTTGTATCGTCCGCCGGTTGATCGGGATTTTTCAGCAGTGCCGTGTTCGACAGGGTTTCGGCGATCTCGGGCGGCATGAGGGCAAGAATTGCGCCGCACGTGGACTTGATGGCGGGCAGCGACATGGCGTTGCGCACCCATGGCTCCTGCTTGTCGAAGGGCAAGAGCCAGCCATAGAACAGATAAGCAATGGCAACCAACACGAAGCCGCGCGCCAGGCCGAAGATGAAGCCGAGCGAACGGTCAAAGGCGCCGGCGGCGGAATCGACCACGAAGTCGGAAATCTTGACACTGACGATCGAAACAATGATCAGCGCGATGATGAAAGCCACGGCGCCGACCGCAATCTGTGCCAGCAATTCCTTATCGAGATAAGGAATATTCTGCATGGCGAATTCAACGAGCTTCTGCTGCCTGGTGGCGAAAACGGCGGCCACCGCGGCAATGCCCCAGGCCAGAAGCGACAGCACCTCGCGGGTAAAGCCGCGCATCAGGGCGAGAATGCCGGAGAGCAACATGATGGCAATGAGAATGAAATCGAGAATAGTCAGCGACATGGTCTTTCCTGTCGGGCCGCGCCACCCGGTTGAGGCCACCTTATAGAAATGTTTTTCGCCCGCGACTAGGCGATTCTCCCTAGGCAATTCTGCGTTGTCCACGGTCCTGAGCGGCAGACCACGCCACAAGGTCCATGATCGTCTCCATCGGCCTGATATTCAGGCCCTTGAGGCTGGGTTGTTCGGCGGCCGCGGCGATCACCGCTTCCTTCAATCCCAGTTTCTGGGCTTCTTTCAGCCGCGATTCGGTCTGGCCTACCGGGCGGATCGAGCCCGAAAGCGCCACTTCACCGAACACCGCAGTGCCGGGCGGAATGACCGTGCCGGTGAGGGACGACAAGAGCGCTGCCGCCACTGCCAAGTCGGCCGCCGGTTCGCGCACCCTTAAGCCGCCCGCCACGTTCAGGTAGACGTCGTTCTGGCCGATGGTGACACCGGCGCGGGCTTCAAGCACGGCGAGGATCATCGCCAGGCGATTCGAGTCCCAGCCCACGGTGGTGCGCCGTGGCGTGCCAAGTGGTGACGGCGAGACGAGGGCCTGCACCTCGATCAGCAGTGGCCTTGTTCCCTCCATGCCGGCGAACACTGCCGTGCCGGGCGTCGGGCGTTCATTCGAGCCCATGAACAGGCGCGACGGGTTGGTGACTTCGGCCAACCCGCCATCCGACATTTCGAAGACACCGATCTCGTCGGTCGGGCCGAAGCGGTTCTTGACGGCACGCAAGATGCGGAACTGGTGGCCGCGGTCACCCTCGAAATACAAAACCGCATCGACCATGTGCTCAACGACCTTGGGGCCGGCGATCTGGCCATCCTTGGTCACATGGCCGACCAGCAGCACGCAGGTGCCGCGCTGCTTGGCAAAGCGGATCAGCGCTTCCGACCCAGCCTTCAATTGCGATACGGTGCCAGGTGCCGCCTCGATCGACGGCGCCCACAGCGTCTGGATCGAATCGATCACCGCAACGGCGGGCGGCTTTTCCTCGGAAAGGGTGGCGAGGATGTCGGCAACATTGGTTTCGGTGGCCAGCAGCACGGGGGCATCATCGAGCCCCAATCTCTGGGCGCGCAACCGCACCTGCGCAATGGCCTCTTCGCCCGAGATATAAACGACGCGCTCGCCTTTGCGGGCCAGGGCCGCCAGGGCCTGCAACAGCAGCGTAGACTTGCCGATGCCGGGATCACCGCCGATCAGCACGCCGGAACCCGGCACGAAGCCGCCACCGGCAACCCGGTCCAACTCGCCAATGCCGGTGATGATGCGGGGCGGGGCCGGGCTTTCGCCCCTCAACCCCACCAGCCGCGAGGCGCGGCCCTTCGGCAGGCTGGCCCCTTTGGCACCCGACAGTGGTGCCGCCGCCTGCTCCTCGATGATCGAGTTCCAGGCGTCGCAGGCATCGCATTTGCCCGACCACTTGTTGGAAACCGCACCGCAAGTCTGGCAAACGAAATGTGAGGATTTGGCCATGGCCCTGTCTAGCGGAACAGACAAAGAACGCAAGTGCCGTCTTGGTTCGCTGTAACCATGTGTACGCGATGACGATGGAACTGGCGAAACAGGCTTTGACAAAGCTTTGCAGCAAGTTAGTATTTGCGTCTCACCGCCGCGAGTTCTACAGGCGGAGAAACGGATTCAGGGAGCGGAGCGCGGGACGGCCTCCGCTCCCTGACGTTTCGGGACATTAAGAAATCGTAATGGAACAGGTTGCGGTTTTCCGGCGTAGCACTGATGCGCGGTCGCCGCGCTCATTCCATCAGATGTTTCCCGGGAGGATCATAATGTTCAGGAAAATCGCCGCACTCTCCGCCGTTGCAATGCTTGGGCTTGGCATCGGTCCTGTTGCTTGGGCGGATGGTGCGTCCATGAGTTTCTTCGTGACCAGTGCCGGCAAGGGCGATGGCGCCAATCTCGGCGGTCTCGAAGGCGCGGACGCCCATTGCGCGGCGCTGGCCACGGCCGCCGGATCCACAAAGACCAGCTGGAAGGCCTATCTCAGCACCACGGCACCGCAGGGCGAAGCCGGTGTCAATGCCCGCGACCGCATCGGCAAGGGCCCGTGGCAGAACGTCAAGGGCATTGTGGTGGCGGCCTCGGTCGATGAACTTCACTCCGCTGGCACCATCGTCACGAAGGACACAGCACTCACCGAGAAGGGCGAGGTTGTGAACGGCCGTGGCGACAAGCCGAACGAGCACGACATTCTCACCGGCTCCGATCCGCAAGGCATGTATTCGACGGCAGGCGGCGACACCTCTTGCAAGAACTGGACGTCGAATGCCGAGGGATCAGCAATCGTCGGCCATCACGACCGCATCGGCCTCAAGGATACCCGCCACATGACGTCGTGGAATTCGTCCCACGGGTCGGCGGGTTGCGATCAGGCCGCACTGGTCAAGACCGGCGGTGCCGGCCGTTTCTATTGTTTCGCCGCCGAGTAGGGGGCTCCTAGGCTTCAAATGTCACCCGTCCGTCACACATGGTGACGGCGGGGCGGACATTGGCGATGGCGCCAGCCGGCGTGCGCTCCAGGTCGGCGTCGAGCACCACGATGTCGGCGAGAGTTCCGTCTTTCAACATGCCCTTGCGATCTTCCATGAATTCCATATACGCGCCCGCCGCCGTGAAGGCGTGCAGCGTGTCCGTCAGGCTCTGGACCTGGGATGTGCAGTCGCGGCGCAAGGGCTTGGCGGTCATCGCCGCTTGCATGCCCTGGAAGGGATTGAGCGGGGCGATCGGCCAGTCCGACGAGAAGGCGATGGTTGCGCCGGCATTGCGAAGCAGCTGCCAGGCATAGGCGTAGGGCAGCTTGTCACCGACACGGCTCAAGATCGGTTCGAGCAGATTGCCGGGCACTGTGGGCGCGGTGACCGGTTGCAACGAGGCCACGACGCCCAGCTGTTTCAGGCGCGGAATATCGGCAGGATCGATCAGTTCGATGTGCTCGATGCGGTGGCGCGAGTCGCGTTTGCCATTGGTCTTTGCGGCCGCTTCGTAACCATCCAGCGTGCGGCGCACGGCGCCATCGGCGATGGCGTGAGTCGAGACCTGCAGGCCGTGGCTGTCGGCGCGCGTCACCACGGCATTGAATTCTTCGGCGGTGAAGAGGGGTGCTCCCTTGTTGCCGGGCGCCCCCGGATAGTCGTCGAGCATCAGGGCGGTGAAGGTTTCCAAGACACCATCGATGAACAGTTTCACCCGGTCGCAATGCAGCATGTCGCCCTGAAATTGCGCTCGCATCTCGATGGCCTCGTCGATGCGCGCAAGGGGAAAGTAGTTTTTCTGATGAAACGGGACCTCGACCCGGGCATCGAGTTCGCCATTGTCGAGCAGGTTCTTCAAGAGTTCGAGCTGATACCAGCTGCCATCCATGTTGTGCATCGAGGTGATGCCGAGCGAGGCGGCGTGGGCGATGCCTTGCTTGAAGAATTGCAGGTCCGTGGCGCGCTGGGCGGGCGTGGCGGGCGGATCAGGGTTTTCGCCAGTGGTCATGCCCAGCCATTCGCGGCCGCCGGTGGGCGTCAGGGCCTGCACCAGCATATAGGCGGCGGGCTCCAGCAATTCGCCGGTGGCAAAGCCATTGTGGTCGAGCACGATTTCGTTGCCGACAGGGAGCGTGCGGCCCTTCATGATGCCCGCGGCTTCGAGTGCCTTGGTGTTGGCCCACATGGTATGATGGTCGAAACAGCCGACGATGAAGGGAATGTCGGGGACGATCCGGTCGAGGATCGCCCGCGTGATCGGTTCGCCAAAGCTTTCATGGGCGATGCCGGTGGCGAGCAGCACGGGGTCGCCGGGA
>JANLTS010000132.1:0-5918 GCA_031363045.1 Hyphomicrobiales bacterium | reverse complement strand
GTTTTCGATGAATTGCATAGGTAGTTTCCTTAGTCCGGAATAGCAATTGCAGTGGCTCTGGCATGCCAATGCGTCAGTTGTGCATCATAAAAATGCGAGGCGGGTCGCAAGGCGAGGCAAGGCCGGGTTTGGCGTTGCAGGCAGAGCCGGCATGGCGAACGCCGGTGTCATGTTTGCCATCGACTCACAGTGAGGATCAATTCCTGCTGCATATCTGTTCGGAATGCCATTACCAACGCTTGGAAAACAGTGCCCCGTCCCACGAAGTAGATCAACGTTCAGCAAGGAGCAGGTCAATGTTCAGAATGCCGAATTCCGCTCTTTGTCTGGCGTGTTACGAGCATGTTGATCTTTTTGTAGGCTGTATGGCCAGTCACTTCTATTCCAATCCAGGGCGGAATGGGTACGTCAATATCCAAAGCCGTTAGTTCAACCTCAGCGAGGATCACACCGCTGAGGATACCTTGATACTCGTCAACCTCCCACGTGAAGCCTTGGAAAACGACATAATGCCGGATTTTTTCAAGGACGTTATCACCGCAGTGTTTGGTCAACATTTCCTCGGCATCGATATGAGGGATGTCATATTCGTATTCGTAACGGACCGGACCAACAGCGGCGGACTTGAGTGC
The DNA here is from genome assembly GCA_031363045.1 of Hyphomicrobiales bacterium. Lineage (GTDB taxonomy): Bacteria > Pseudomonadota > Alphaproteobacteria > Rhizobiales > Aestuariivirgaceae > Aestuariivirga. The sequence continues at coordinate 5,286 of JANLTS010000132.1, read as the reverse complement.
AAGAGTAGCCCGGTCACCATATATTCGAACTCGAACCTTGCCAGAAGGTGATGCGCTAAGGAGACCATCGCGCAGCAACTCTCGGTGGCACACGAGTTTTCGCCAGTCGTCGTTTGCCAGCAAAAACTTCCGTTCTATTTCAAGCGGCATCTAACATCTCATACGAATGAGTGGACAAAAACGCACTTTCATCCGGGTTTAGCCATCCTTACGCTGCAGCCATAATGACATATTTCACAAGAGAATGGAAATGTGACTGCCCTGCGAACGTTATGATAGCGTGATGTGGCATCGAGCATTTTACCAGGAGAAGAACGCGCTGCCTCAGTAGCGAAACCTTGCCCCCAGGAGGAACGAGCCAATCGCCAACCTACTTCCATGCAGGGGGTAAAAAAAGAATCGAACCGAGGGACCGCTAGGCCGTGAGCGTCCGGTCGGTTCGCTCTGGCGCGGCACCGGGGGCGAACGCCGCCAAAGCCGCCCTTCGTCAACGGACTGTTAGAGGAGATTGGGGCGGGGGCTTTGTTGGAGCCGCAGCACGCCCATTTTCATGACGACTGCAGCCAATCTACCCAGCACATCCTCCTCGGTAGATATGTGTGGGAACATGGAGCGGGTTGCCCAATACTATTCGTCAGGATTATTGGGTGGCGTTCCTCCCCCTTCAGGGATCATCCTTTCCACTAATTGATTCAAATATTGATCCAACGTCGGGCCGCCAATTCGGGCAAGGATAGCTCTTGCGCAATGTTCGCAGTCTATAGCGGACATGCCTTTGACATGGGCTATGAGCGAACCCGTTTCACACGTCAAAAACCGATCGAGTTCAGCCTCTTCAATCACGTTCACGAGGACCTCCTTGCGCACTCCAGTTCCACGGCAAGAACTCGTAGATACGGTTGATACGCTTCAACTATGCAAACCATGTTACCTCGCTATTGGCCTTTGCCGCCGTGGTTTGAGACACTGACAGCGGGTGAGATCGCAACGATCCATCACCTACTGTGAAACCCAACCAACGACCCCCAAAGGAGACTATCATGAAGAAGTTGCTCATCACCGCTGCCACTCTGGCTATGTTCGCGGTCCCGTCATTTGCCCAGGACCAGAATAGGTCCGAAACCGAGAAGATGAGGTTCGAGATGCGCATGGAGTTTATGCGCATGACCGACCAGATGATCGAGGACGAGATCGCCACCAGCCAAATGCAGATGAAGCGCCTCACCGCCTATCAACGCATTTTGAAGAAGATGATGGAGAACGAGTCCAACAACTGAACGCCCGAGGAGCGCGGGAGCCCCCTCCCTCCCCTGCTAAGCTTCCGCGCTCCCCTCCGTTGGCCGCCGACACCTGCCTCCCCCCACGCCCCTGATGTAGCGGCCAGAAAAGCTCGATCAATGGACCAATGCGTTGCCAATCATGGTTGAGCTCAATTCGCGTTGACGGTTCGGCTTGCCGTTGGTCAGGTTGAGAACTGTTGAATGCGAGGCAGGCCCCGGTTCCTCCGGGGTCTGCTACCTGTTTCTGAACTCGAGCCACGGCACCGAAACTGGTCCAGAAGTTCCTTAGAGCCATTTCGTTTCAAGCGTCACAAAGACATCGCCAGAAGCAAGCATCCCGTCGCAACGATGTCATCAACAGTGGCGCCGCGCGACAGATCGGAAACGGGGCGCGCGAAGCCCTGCAGAATAGGCCCGATGGCCTGTGCGCCGCTCAAGTACTGGGTGAGTTTGTAGGCGATGTTGCCGGCATCCAGATCCGGGAACACCAGCACATTTGCTTGGCCCGCCACTTCACCCAGTTCTGGCATCTTCCTGGCCGCAACGTCCAATGACAAGGCGGCATCGCACTGCCGCTCGCTATCGATCTTCAGCAATGGCACCTTCCGAACGATTCGCAAGGCCTCGATGACCTTGTCGGCATCCGGATGATTGCCGTTTAAAGCTGCGAAGGCAGCCAGATCGTCATCACACCAAAGTCTCAGCCTTAATCGGTGAGATTCGAGTTCCATCTGCTTTTGCCCTTCTCCTAAAAGCTACGATGAACCAGAAATCTGGTGCCGGTTCCGAAAGGCTTCATCGAGGCGCAAACCAGCGTCTTTCTGGGCACCGCCAATGCCGAAGGTCAACCCTATATCCAGCACCGCGGCGGTCCGCCGGGCTTCTTGCGGGTGATCGACAGCCAGACTATTGGCTTTGTCGATTACGCCGGAAACCGTCAGTATGTCTCGTCAGGCAATCTGGCGGAAAATCCCAGGGCCTATGTCTTCGTCATCGACTATGCCCATCGCGGGCGCATCAAGATCTGGGGTACGGCGCGGGTGGTCGAAGGCGATGCCGGCATGACCGCGCGGCTGATGCCCGTGGACTACAAGGCCCGCGCCGAGCAGGTGATGCTGTTGACTGTCGCCGACTGGGACGCCAATTGCCCACAGCATATTCCGCAACGGTTTGATGCCCCGGGCGTCGCCGCTGCCTTGGCCGGCAAGGATGCCGAGATCGCCCTATCAAGGGCCGAGGTCGAACGGCTCGCCGAAGGCCGCGCCTAGGGCCATGGCGGCAGTTTGAAGCAGACTGCCGGGCCCACCTTACATTCTCTGCCGCAGCAGGTTAGTATGCATCCTCTGCCGTAGCAGGTTAGTATGCATCGGTTGTGGCAAATCCATGGACCGGGTGGCAGCAGAACTTATGGAAATGCACCAGATCAAATATTTCCTGGCGGTAGCCAGGACGTTGAATTTCACCCGCGCCGCCGATCAGTGCAACGTCACCCAACCGTCCCTGACGCGCGCTGTCCAGAAGCTTGAGGACGAATTCGGCGGGCTTCTGTTCAACCGCGAACGCTCGCTGACCCATCTGACCGAACTGGGTCGCATGGTGCTGCCGCATCTGGAACAGACGTACGAGGCGGCGGCAGCGGCATCCTTGCTGGCCAGCAGCATCGGCCGGGCCGAAGTGACGCCGCTGGTGATCGGGATCGCGCTTGGCGTCGCCTCGCCCGTTCTGGACGAGATTCTCGGATCCTTGGCCGAGACACTGCCGGGGCTGACCATCGATCTGCGTACCGGCACTTCGGAGCAGCTGATTGAATTGGGGTTGAAGGGCGGGATGGATTTGCTGCTGATCGCCTTGCCCGATCCCGTGCCGGAGCGGATCGAGTGCTGGCAGCTCTATGCCCAGCCTTACCAGGTGGCGATGGCCAGCATGCATGAGCTGGCAACAGCGTCCGATCTGCCCTCTCTGGCCGAGGCAGCAGCTGAACCCTGGATCGACTGCGACGATGATGGCACGGCACTCTGGCGCAAGGTTGCGGCCACTGCCGGGGTCGAACCCGGTTTCCGCCACCGGGCAGGCAGCCTGCAACTGGCCTTGCCTCTGGTTGCCCGGAATCTTGGTCTGGCCATCATGCCCGCCCATCTGCGCTGCGAGGGTGTCGTGTTGAAAACCATTGCTGATTGCGGACTGGGCGTGACCATTGCCCTCAGCGCCGTCGCCGGGCGCCGCCGGGGGCGCGCAGCAGACGCCTTTCTGCGCGCCGCACGGGCGCGGGACTGGCAAGCCGCCATCAGACCTCAATCCGGCTCTGTCATGGCGGACAGAGCCGCCAGCACCGCGGCAGGCTCGGCCCGGTGAGTGAAGTCAGGGTCTACGAAGGCAAATCGCACCCGCCGGTCCTGGTCCAGCAGAAAAGTTGCAGGTACCGGCAGGAATCCGCTCCCGGTGCCGTTCACTACGGCCAGGTCGAGGTCATCGCTCAGGAATTGCTCTAGTATTGCCCGGCCGACCGGAAAGGCCAGGCCAGAGCGGAGCGCGACGCCCAAATCGAGGTCGCATAGCACCACTGCACCTTTGCCCGCCAGTCCGGCCAGCACCGCCATCCGACCGCCGGTCTCCGGCGTCACGATGATCAGCCGTGCTCCGGCATGCCGCAGCGCCGCGCGGTGCTCCGACCACGCCGCGATTTCCGCCTCGCAATACGGGCACCAGCTGCCCCGGTTGAAACTCAGCACCGCCGGTCCCTCGGCCAGGAGATCGCTGAGACGCCTCAGCTTGCCCGCCACATCAGGCAAGGCAAAATCCTCCATCACGTCGCCCCGCCGGGGTGCCGAGTCGGTGGACCCGGATGTCTTGAGCCGCTCGATCAGGGCGTCGTAGCTGGTGACCCAGGCGCCGGGCAATTTGCGGCAGTACTCGAGGCGCGCGGCAAGAGAGGTGGGCTTTTCCATCCGGCGATCATCCCGCAAATCGAGAGCGAAATGAAGACTGTGTTGCCTATGGGTTTGATACCCTGTCCGTATCGACTTTTGCCCCGCCATAGCCATTGCACATCGAATGCATTGGCACCCGGCATTTCCCGTCGCGTCGCGGGCCGGGCATGTTGTGCCTTTCCGGTAAAGACGGACTGGTTCTGAAATAGCGGCGGGTCCGGCCGAAACCGGCACAGTCTCAGAATCAACGGAGTATCCCGATGAACCGTTTCTTCCTCGTCATTGCAATGTCCGCCGCCCTGGCCGCCCCCGCCCTTGCCGAGGGCATGGCGCAGGATGTCGCCTGCAGTGCTTTCAGGGCGATGAGCCACGATGACATGATGGCCGCGACGGCCGCCGCCATGTCGTCCGATGCGATGTCGTCCGATGCGATGTCGTCCGATCCCATGGCAACCGATGGTGCGGCAGCCACCACTGACGGTGCCATGGCAACCGATAGCGCGATGAGTGCCGATGACCAGATGGCCGCCATGGTCAAGGCCTGCACCGCGCACCCTGACATGATGGTGATGGACGCCATGCACATGATGAACTGAACCGGCACGGCACCGGTTTCTGGCCGGCGCCAGTCCTCACTCTTCGGATTTGAATGGAGCCTTCATGACCAACATCGGCATACCCAACCTGGATGGCCAGTCAGCGCCAGCCGGCGGCGACGTCGTCGACCGGCACCGCCTGTCGACCCGCCTGTGGCACTGGACGAATGTGGTGACCCTGGTCATCATGCTGATGAGCGGTTTGATGATCTTCAACGCTCATCCGCGATTGTACTGGGGCAAGTTTGGCGCGAATGCTGACTATTCGTGGCTGCAGATCGGCGCTGAAAACAATACGGGCTATTTGCGCATCGGCAGCGTGACGCTGGAAACCACGGGCATTCTCGGTCGCTGGACTGACGCCTCGGGCCAGGTCCGCAATCGCGCCTTTCCCTATTGGTCGACGTTGCCGCAGGGCTACAACCTCGCGCTGGCGCGGCGCTGGCATTTGACTTTCGCCTGGGTCTTCGCGCTTGGCATCGC
>JANLTS010000110.1:0-2509 GCA_031363045.1 Hyphomicrobiales bacterium | reverse complement strand
AATCCCGTTTGATCGTGTCACTTGCATCGACAAAGATAAATCAGTCGTTACAAGAAAACATGAGACTCCAAATCGCACACTCATTTTCGGTGTTCACTCCATCGTGCATTTTCCTGATTGTCTCGGAAACCTTCATCTTGCCCGCGACAACCAAAAACTCTCACACATGGTCGTTTCGAATGGGCTAAAAGAGGCCCTCTCATCGACAGGACAAGATAGCCCCTTCTATAGACCGGAAGATGTCGAAACCCTAGACAGTTTACTCCGTATCCGCCGAAAGTCCCACTTGAGTTGAGAGCGAGGGCTGCATAGAATCCCTCAAGCCGCCTCTTCCGTCTCAGCTGGGATCATCCCCAGCGCCGCCATGTAGATGTCGAGCATCGATTGTTCTTCCTCGCGCTCGGTGGCTTCCTTCTTGCGCAGTGAAATCACCTTACGGAGGATCTTGGTGTCGAAGCCGTTGCCCTTGGCCTCGGCATAGACTTCCTTGATGTCGGCGGCGATGGTCTTCTTCTCTTCCTCCAAACGCTCGATGCGCTCGACGATGGATTTCAATTGGCCGTGAGCGAATGTCGTCTTGGTGGCGGGCATGATGTCAGTCCTTGGGGTAAAACTTAGTGCTTGTGGGATGTCTCGAGCTTGGCCTTCTGCTCGGCCGAAGCATCCGTCTGATACCTGGCCTTCCATTCGGCCTGCGGCATGCCATAGACCATGGTCCGCGCCTCATCGCGCGTGACGCTCGAGCCTTGCGCCTTGGCCGCATCCTCGAACCAGTTCGACAGGCAGTTGCGGCAGTAGCCCGGGAGGTTCATCATGTCGATGTTCTGCACGTCGGTTCGCTGGCGCAAATGCTCCAGCAAGCGCCGGAAGGCAGCGGCTTCAAGCTCGGTTTTGGTCTTGCTGTCAATGTTCATGGGCGTCAAATCCTCAAACCCCATACATAATAGCTCCCGCCACCTGCGCCACCCGTTCCACCCATTCATCCACACCTGATTTTTCGGCAATGAGGTCCTGGCGGATTTCGATCAAGGCATGCGGCAGCCCTGCCGCAGTGGCATGGATGTTGAGTGTATCGCCCTCCAACGCCCCATGATAGGGCTCGTTGTCACCAACCACGACATCGCCCTGGGCGGCGAAGCCTCCGATCATGGCGCGGGCAATGGCCTCATCCCGGTCCCACAGGATGCCGACATGCCAGGGCCTTGGGATCCCCCGCCAGACGGGCGTAAAGCTGTGGATCGAGACGATGAAGGGCACCAGCCCCAAGTCCTTCACGCGGGCGATCTGCGCGGCAATCGCCTGATGATAGGGTTGGTGGAACCGCGCGATCCGCCGCTGCCGCTCAGCCTCATCGACCCGTGCGTTGCCCGGCACCACGGCACCATCCGACAGGCGCATGATCAGCGTCGGATCGTCCATGCCGCGATTGAGATCGATCAGCAGCCTTGAGAAGCGCGACAGCACCGCCGTGCCGCCAAGCCTTGCCGCCACCCCCAGTGTCACCGCGGCAGCACCGATGTCATAGGCGATGTGCCGCTCAAACTGCTCGGGCGGCAGCCCCAGGTTGCCATACTCTGGCGGCAACTGGTTGCTGGCATGGTCGCATAGCAGGATCAGCGGGCAAGACGGCTCTCCCGCCAGTGTTTCGAAGGCCTTCGCCTGGTTAATATTTGTCATGGACGGGCCATATAGATGAGGCTAATCCCTCAGTCATCTGGTGAGATACCGCAAGCCGCCTGCGCTGGATTGAGACCGGTGTTGACGGCGGGCAGCCATGTGGGAATGTAATGACTGATTCGTGGGATACCGGCCCGGAGGCGGCAGCATGATGCGAAAATTGACGCTCTTGGGTGGAGCAATCGTCTTTCTGTCCGGCATGAGCCTTGAGGCCCGCGCCGACCTCAAGCTCTGCAACAACACCGACAGCCGCGTTGGCGTAGCGCTTGGTTACAAGAACAAGGAAGGCTGGGCCACCGAAGGCTGGTGGACAGTCGAACCGCAGAAATGTCTGCCCCTGCTCAAGGGCAATCTCATCGCCCGCTATTATTACATATTCGCCGTCGATTACGACAAGGGCGGCTCGTGGGGCGGCAAATCGATGATGTGCACCCAGGACAAGGAATTCACCATCAAGGGCATCGAGGAGTGCGAAACCCGCGCCTTCACAAAGACCGGATTCTTCGAAGTCGATACCGGTGAGCAAGCCGATTGGACTGTCTCCCTCTCGGGCGAAAAGACCACACAAGGACAATAATCTTGCGCCGCAACCGGAATGTGAAAATCGTGGCCACACTTGGTCCCGCGTCGTCTTCGCCTGAGATGCTGGAAAAGCTCTTCCTCGCCGGCGTCGATGTCTTCCGCATCAACATGAGCCACACTGCCCATGATCTGCTGCGCCAGTTGCATATCAGCATCCGCGCCCTCGAAGCCAAGTTGAAGCGCCCCATCGGCATCCTCGCCGATTTGCAAGGTCCCAAGATCCGCATCGGCACCTTTGCCAACAAGGAAG
>JANLTS010000449.1:0-2305 GCA_031363045.1 Hyphomicrobiales bacterium | reverse complement strand
ACCCCTCCCCACGAGGGGGAGGGGGACTGAAGGATAATCCTAAGCTGATCAGGCTCTAGCTGGCGTCCGTTCAGTGCCGCGCAAACACCGACCGCGTGCCATCCCGGCCAATCATCACCACGTCATAGGCCTCCGCCGGTCCACCCGTTTCCATACCGGGCGAACCCGTCGGCATGCCGGGCACCGCAAGGCCCAAGGCATCAGTCTTCGCCGCCAGGAAGGCGATGATGTCAGCTGGCGGAACATGGCCTTCAAACACCTGATCGCCGATCAGCGACAGATGGCAGCCCGCCATCTCCGCCGGAATGCCGAGCTTGGCCCGCCGCTCGTCCAGCGCCGCGTCATCGGTTATCGTCACCGCGAAACCGGCAGCCGTCATGCGCTCAGCCCAAGCCTCGCAACATCCGCAGCCCGGGTTCCGGAATACGGCAACGCCAGCCAGTGCTACCGTTGCTCTGGCTGGCACCGCCAGAAGCAGGCTGACGCTGCTGCTCATCCACAGCAGCTTCCGGCGTGTCAGTGTCGTCATCGCGATTTCCCCTCGAAACATTTATTCTAACAACAAGCTTGCCCGCCAATCCCGGCAAGATGAAGGCCCGCGCGATGTATGCGATATTGACTTGACGCTTGTAAATCCGAACCTAACATTGAGTCACAGCCGTCAGCTCAAACAACAGCGTGGCAAGGAGATCGGCATGAACCGCTATGTAATCGCGACATTGGGACTGGTTTGTTTGACGGGAAGTGCCGAGGCGGCCTGCTCGACGGCGAGCATGGCCGGCAAATGGACGCTCATCGGGCAGGATTCGGTTTGTGTCGCCACGATCCAGCTCAATGGCTCCTTCAGTGCGGTTTGCAGCAGCCCGCCGAATTATTCCGGAACCCTCTCCGTCACGTCGGCCTGCAAGGTGAGCGGTACAGCCAGCGGCATCGCCTTCAAGGGCCGCACCGAGCCGATCCCCAGCACCTCGGCTTTGAAGCCCACCCTTATGGTTGGCGCCAGCACCAACGGCGACATCGCCTTCACCGGCTTCAAGCAGTAGCACGGGGCCACCATTCACTGCCGCATGGGAGAGCGCTCCCTCTGTTCGTCACCCCGGCGAAAGCCGGGGCCCAGCTTCTTTGGGTTAGACAGGTTCAATTGCCAGAGTTTCTATTCCGCCGCCGCTCTTCTGGCCCTGCGCTTGCGCTACGGGCGTTCGAGGCTCAAATCACTCCACCGGACTGATATGCCGGAGCTTTGTTCCGTCGCCTCTCACCCCTTGTTCTTGTAATAGACATCCAGGAATACGGCGAGCATCAGCACCGCGCCCTTGATCACCTGCTGCAGGTCGATGCCGACGCCGAGGATCGACATGCCGTTGTTCATAACGCCGATAATGAAGGCGCCGATGACCGCACCGATGATTTTGCCGACACCGCCCGTCACCGCCGCACCACCGATGAAGCAGGCGGCGATCACTTCAAGCTCGAAGCCAGCACCGGCCTTGGGCGTCGCCACGTTGAGTCGCGCGGCGAAGATCAGGCCCGCCAATGCGGCGAGCGATCCCATGATCACGAAGATCAGGAAGGTCAAGCGCTCGGTATTGATGCCGGAGAGTTTCGAGGCTTTTTCATTGCCGCCCATGGCATAGACCCTGCGGCCGAAGGTGGTGCGCGTGGTGATGAACACAAACAGCGCAATCAGCGTGAACATCACGATCAGCACGTTGGGCAGGCCTTTGTAGCTCGCCATCAAGAACGAGAACCCGAGGAAGGCCACGGCGATCACGATATTGCGGCCGTAGAAGATGACATCGGGCTCTTCCGCCAGTCCGTGCTCCTGCTGGTTACGCCGCTCCTTGAAATTGAAGTAGATGATCGCCGCGGTCACCGCACCACCGATGACGATGGCCAGCCAGTTGAATGTGCTGCTGGTGAAGTCCGGCACGAATCCCGAACTCAGCAACTGGAATTCCTTGGGGAACGGCCCCACCGAAGCACCGCCCAGCACCGTCAACGCCAGCCCCTTGAACACCAGCATGCCGGCCAGCGTCACGATGAAGGCCGGTATCTTGTAGAAGGCGACCAGATACCCTTGCGCCCCGCCGATGGCGGCACCCAGCAAGAGGCAGGCGACGACGGTTGTGAACGGATCGACCTTCCAATTGACCATCATCACCGCGGCGACTGCGCCCACGAAACCTGACACCGAACCGACGGACAAGTCGATGTGCCCCGCCACGATGATCAGCAACATGCCCAGCGCCATGATGACGATGTAGCTGTTCTGCAAGATGAGATTGGTCATGTTGATGGGCTTGAA
>JANLTS010000064.1:0-5730 GCA_031363045.1 Hyphomicrobiales bacterium | reverse complement strand
GGCGACCTGCTGAAATCCGGCGTGGTATTTTCATCCGATGCCTATAATGCCGGTCCCTCATACATTTTCACCAAAGTGAATGAGCTGAAAGGCGACATGCTCACCGAAGCCACCAAACGCGCGCGGGAAGCTGCCGATAAGTTTGCCGCTGAATCAGGTGCCAAAGTGGGCGACATTCAAAATGCCAACCAAGGCATTATAGAAATCAACCCTGCGGTGGAAATTCCAAATGCCTTGCCGGAAAAGCAGATCAACAAGAAAGTGCGCGTGGTCACAACGATTACATATTTCCTGTCGAATTAAGAGTCGAGATCGCGGAGGCCCTCATCCCACAGTTTTTGCAAACTTCTGGGATAAGGGCCGTACCACGCTCAATGTGATCCCGCCTCCTTCAATCGCTTGGGCAGGAAAAAGTCGATGATGGCGAAGGTGGCAATGGCAAGGCCGCCAAGCGGGAAGGCGACACCCAGCAGCACACCGAGTCCCAACACCCCTGCCGGGATCCGGTAGTCGCGAGCGTAGCGCGGTGAACCAATCTGGCCCACGGGCTTTCGCGCCCTATCATCCGGCGAGGTGGATTTACTGGCGGCGCGCGGCGTTCTGCTTATCGGCATCGATGCGCCCTCGATTGATCCCGAGACATCGAAGGACCTGGCAGCCCACCATGCCTGCCGCCGCGCCGATATGAGAATTCTCGAAAATCTCGTGCTCGCACATGTGGCGCCCGGTGACTACGAGCTGATCGCCCTGCCATTGAAGTTCGAGAATCTTGATGCGTCGCCGGTGAGAGCGGTGCTCAGAACACTCTAACCCCTTTGCCTTAGCCCCTCCCCCTTGTGGGGAGGGGTTGGGGTGTGGGATGGTTGGCGCTACGACTCGTGGACTCCCACCCCGGCCCTCCCCACAAGGGGGAGGGGGATTTTATTCTTCATACCCGTAATCGCGCCGCGCTGCTGCGAGGCTGACGAGGCCTGCAGCGATGTCGGCCTCGAGCAGCGCGCGGTCGCGCCGGGCCGGATTGCCGAAGCCGCCGCCGCCGGGGGTTTCCAGAACCAGGCTGTCGTTTTTGGCGATCACAAAGATGCCTTTGTCGGGCAGATCGCCGCCTGAACCATGGCGCGCCGCACCGGTGCAGCCCGGTAAGCCGCCATCGCGGCCAAGGGCCGGATGGTGAATGCGGTCAAAGGTGGCGGCTGAAATCGCAAAGGGCGCATCCTCGCGGTTGGCGATCTCGATTGCTTGCGAGGCACCGCCGCGCCATTGGCCGGCCCCGCCTGAATCAGCCAAGTAGTGCTTGCGCTTGAAGTACAGCGGGCATTGGGTTTCGGTGACTTCCACAGGGATGGTGCCGACGCCAGATGGAAAGGCGGTGGTGGCAAGTCCATCCTTCCCCGGCCTGCCGCCGATGCCGCCGAGCCCCATGTTGATGACGGCGAAACGCTTGGCATTGGCCGTCTGTTCCGGCGGAACTCGTCCGTGAGCGGAATAAAGCGACAGGATCCAGATCGGACCCGCACTTTCGGCCTGCACTGTTCCGGGCAGCGCCTGGGCGAGGCAGCCAAACACACTGTCGGCCAGCATCTGGCCAATGACATGGCGCGCCGTCACCGGCGATGGGCGGATCGGATCGACGATGGTACCGGGCTCAGTGATGAGATCGAAACATGACAGGGACCCAATGTTGTTGGGCACATGCGGTGCGATCACCGCCTTGAGGCCGAACACCGCGTAGGCGTGCGTGTAGGTGCGTGGGGAGTTGATACCGAACAGCGACGCGGCGGATGAACCGCTGAAGTCAACGGTGATCTTGCCGCGCTTGATGGTCATCTTCGACTTCAAGAGCAAAGGCCGCTCATAACCATCGAGTGGCATTTCGTAAGACCACTCGCCTTCTGGCAGTGCCTTGATGGCCTCGCGCGCACCCTTCTCGGATTGCGTCAGGATGTGCTTGGCCAGCGTGTCGAGCGAGGTTAGCTTGAACTCCCGCATCATGTCGATGAGACGGCGGGCACCGGTGTCATTGGCGCTGACCAGCGACAGGATATCGCCTTTCACTTCGACGGGACTGCGCGAATTGGCGAGGATGATGGCCAGTAGATCGTTGTTGAGTTGGCCCGCCTTGCGGATGCGCATGTGCGGAATGAGGGTTCCTTCCTCGAACGAGGAATTGGCCTTGGCTGACATGCCCACACCACCGACGTCGATGACGTGGCAGGTCGAGGCGAAGAAGGCGACGAGTTTTTTGCCGAGGAACACCGGCGTCATCATCACATAGTCGAACAGATGGCCGGTGCCGAGCCATGGGTCATTGGTGACGAAGACATCGCCCGGTTTCATCGTGGCTTGCGGGAAGTGCTTGAAGAAATGCCTGACGGCGGTGGCCATGGTGTTGACGTGGCCGGGCGTGCCGGTCATCGCCTGGGCAATCATGTTGCCTGATACATCATAGACACCGGCGGAGAGATCGCCGGCCTCGCGGGTGATGGTGCCGAACGCCGTGCGCAGCAATGATTGCGCCTGTTCCTCGACCACGGCGATCAGCCGGTTCCACATCACTTGCGTGCGGATGGCGGCGAGTGCGTCCTTGCTCATCGGCGGCGCTCCAGAACGATGTAACCAAGAGAATTGATCGAGGCCTTGAAATTGGCGCCGACGATGGTTGAGGTTTCATCCTCGGCGATGATGGCGGGACCCTTGATCGATGCTCCCGGCATCATGTCGAAGCGCCAGTAGACCGGGGCCTGCACTTGTTTTCCCAATGCCGGGTCATAGATCGTGCGCTTCGAACGTGGGGGCGGTGCGGGCTTGGGGCTAGCCTTCGCGGCGCGTTTCGGCTTGATGGCGGGGGACGAAACAGTGACCGACCAGGTGATGGCTTCCGCCTCCTGGTTGGGAATGCGGAGACCGTAGACCTGTTCGTACTGGCGTTCAAACGCCGCCTTGAGCGTGACGCCATCTTTGGCGTTGAGAGTCTTCACCGGCACACTGACACGGATTTCGTGGCCCTGGCCGATGTAACGGCAGTCGGCGATGATCTGTACGCTGACTTTCGCCCGCCCGAGCGCTGGCTCGACCACGGCGCGGGCATCGAGTGTCATGGATTTGAGCAAGGCGTTGACGCGCGCCGCATCGAAACTTTCGAGTGAGATGACCGCACTCCGGGTGACCTCGTAGGCGACGGGGGCGCGCAGGAAACCGATGGCCGAGCCGACGCCAGCCCCCTTTGGCACGATGATGGCGGTGACGCCGATCTTCTCCGCCAGGCGGCAGGCATGTAAAGGAGCGCCGCCGCCAAAGGCAATCATCGTGCAGCGGGAAATGTCGCGGCCGCGTTCGATGGCATGAACGCGCGCCGCATTGGCCATGTTCTCCTCGACGATTTCGGTGACACCGGCGGCTGACCAGAAATCCTTGAGGCCCAGCTTATCGCCGATGTTTTTCCGCAACGCCAGCTTGGCCGCCGCTTCATCGAGTGGAATCTTGCCGCCGGCGAAATAGGCGGGATCGATCTTGCCGAGCGCCAGATTGGCATCGGTGACCGCCGGTTCGGTGCCGCCTCTGGCGTAGCAGACGGGTCCCGGCGTTGAACCAGCACTGTCCGGCCCCACGGTGATGCGCTGGAGTTTGTCGACGCGGGCGATGGAACCGCCACCAGCCCCGATCTCCACCATCTCGATCACCGGGATGCGCACCGGAATGCCTGAGCCTTTCATGTCGCGATAGGCGCGGGCAATTTCGAACTTGCGGGCCCGTTCCGGCTCGCCATCGGTTAGCAGGCAGATCTTAGCCGTCGTGCCGCCCATGTCGAAGGACAAGACATCGGGAAGCGCGCATTCAGCGGCGATCTGGGCGGCGAGAATGGCGCCACCGGCGGGGCCTGATTCAACCAGGCGAATGGGAAAACGGCCGGCAGTATCAAGCGTCGTCAGGCCGCCGCCCGACATCATCAGGAACAGGGGTGCGGTGAATTGCATCGCCTGCATCTGGTCGCGCAGGCGGTAAAGATAGCTCGCCATCAGCGGCCTGACATAGGCATTGGCAATGGTCGTCGAGAAGCGCTCGTATTCGCGAATTTCCGGTGCCACCTCGCTTGAAATGCAGATGGTGACATCTTTCGGCAGGAGCTTCTGTAGCACCGCCCGCACCCGCGTCTCATGCGCATCATGGGCATAGGCATGGAGAAAGCCGATGGCCACGGCCTTCACATCTTCGGCGATGATCCGTTGCGCCAGGCTTTCAAGCGCCGATTCATCGAGCCCCACCAGCACATCGCCATCGGCTGACAGCCGCTCCCTGACTTCGAAACGCAGCGTGCGCGGCACCAGCGGCACCGGACGGTCGATCATCAGGTCATAATGATCGAAGCGCTTTTCGTAGCCTTGCTCGATGATGTCGCGGAAACCTTCGGTCGTGATGAAGGCGGTCTTCGCCCCCTTGCGCTCGATCAGCGCATTGGTGGCAAGCGTCGTGCCGTGGATGAACACGCCGATGTCCTGCGGCTTCAGACCTGACTGGGCCAGCACCAGACCGATGCCCTCAATGACGCCAAGCTCCGGCGCTTGCGTCGTGGTGAGGACCTTGCCGCTCCAGCGCTTGAGCCCATCCTCAAGCACGATGTCAGTGAAGGTGCCGCCAATGTCGGCGGCGAGTTTTGCCTGCTTTGCTGGTTTTGCCATGGCTCTGGTTAAGGCGAGGGCACCATCTTTTGCAAGAGGCTTTCGCCTCGATTGCCTGAGGGGCGTATTGCAGAAACTGCGGTATCACACTATCAATCGCTGATGGCCAAAGTGACGATCCAGGATGTGGCCCGCATTGCGGGAGTGAGTGTTGCGACCGTTGACCGGGTTCTGAACCGCCGGCCGGGGGTTCGCGGCGTGACTGTAACCAAGGTCGAAGGCGCCATCCGCGACCTCAATTACCAGCCCGACCGCATTGCCGCCAGGCTCGCCCGGTCGCGCGAATACCGCTTCTGCTTCGTGCTGCCCGATAGGGCCGGTGACTTCTGGGAACGCATCAACGAGGAAGTCCGCACCATGGCCGACCGCATGGCGGGCGAGCGCGTGACGATCACCATCAAGCGCGTCGATGTCTTCGATGGCGAGTTGCTGGCGGCGACACTCGATTCGATCGGCGACGTGCATGATGGCGTTGCCGTGGCGGCGCTTGATCACCCGGCGGTGCGCGAAGCCATCAACGCCTTGGCGGCGCGCGGCGTCACTGTGGTAACGCTGGTTTCCGATGTACCGGGCTCGAAGCGCGTGCATTACGCCGGTATCGACAACTCCTCGGCGGGGCGCACGGCGGCGAGCCTGATGGGCCGCTTCTTGCGTGGGGTTTCTGGTAAGGTCGGCCTGATCGCCGGTTCGCTGGCGCTGCGTGACCACATCGAGCGGCAATTCGGTTTCGAGCAGGTGCTGACGCATGAGCATCCGCGCCTTGAAGTTCTGCCGGTGCGCGAGTCGCGTGATGATTGGCGGAAGCTCGAGGAGATGACAACCCAACTGCTGCACGAGCATTCGGACCTCGTCGGCATCTACAATGTCGGCGGTGGAACCAGAGGCATCGTCTCGGCGCTCGAGGCATCGGGCCGGGCGAAGCATGTTGTGCTGCTTGGCCATGATTTGAGCGATTCCAACCGCAAGGCCCTCATTCGCGGCACCATCGATGCGGTCATCAACCAGGACCCTGGCCACGAGGTTCGAAGCGCCATCCGCGTGCTGATCGCCAAGG
>JANLTS010000060.1:0-14974 GCA_031363045.1 Hyphomicrobiales bacterium | reverse complement strand
CTGCCAAGAAGGCCGCCAAGAAGCCTGCGAAGAAGGCTGCTAAGAAGCCTTAGGTCTTCTTTAGTTTGCGACAGGACTGGACCTCGGATGGCATCGCCTCCGGGGTCAGTTCTTTTTTGGACTCAAGCGAACAGCGCGCGGAATGGCGCGCTGTTCGCTTTTCTCATTACTGATAGACGTAAACCTTGGCGCCGACCTTGACGCGGCCATAGAGGTCGATGACGTCGGTGTTCATCATGCGGATGCAGCCCGAGGAGACAGCACCACCGATTGACGATGCGTTGTTGGTGCCGTGAATGCGGAACATGGTGCCGCCGATATAAAGAGCGCGGGCACCCAGCGGATTTTCCGGTCCGCCTTCCATCTCGGTGGGCAGATAATGACCCTTGGCGGCTTCGCGCTCAATCATCACCTGCGGCGGACGCCAGGTCGGCCATTCCGCCTTGGCGGAAATCCTCGAATTACCGGACCACTGGAATCCTTCGCGGCCAACGCCAACACTGTAGCGGCGGGCCTCGCCATTGCCCAACACCAGATAAAGCGCACGCTCCGGCGTGCGCACCACGAGCGTGCCTGGCGAATATTTGGCGCCCGGCGACCAGGATACGACTTCCGAAGTCGCGACGTCGCGGCCGCCGCCCGTTGAGGTGCGAGCCAGGGATGCATGCTGCACATTGCGCCCGGTCTTCTTCCCGAACAGGCAGGAGAGGAAGCCAGCGCAGTTGCGGTTGGTTGCCACTTTGCGCCGCTGCAAGGACACGCCCCGAGACTGCACGGTGGATGTGGACTTGATGAGGCGCACGCGCTTTTGCGCAGCGATCCGCTTTGCGTCAGCCGCCTTCTTTGCCGCCAAACGCTTGGCGGCATATGCCTTGCGCGCCGCTTCCGCCTTCTTCTTCTTGATCACCAGCAGTTCCTGCTCGCTGGCCGCCGGTTTTGTGGCGGCCGCCACCGGCGCTGCCGGCATTGCCAGCACAGGCGCCGCGGCCAGCAACAAGAGCATCAATATCTTCCGCATTCACGTCCCCTTAATTTCAATCCGGCGCGGAAATTAGCCCGCCCTGCACGAGTCATCAATGGCCATCCTGTGAACACCTTGCGTTCATGGCGCGTTCACAATTATACAGTCAAAAGCTCCGCTGCCCCTCTTACAAGGAACTCCCCCATGAAGTATCCCTCGAAATTGTTTACAATTCTCTGCCTCGCTGGAACTGCGCTGGCTGGGCCCGTTCTGGCGCAGGACGCCGAGGCCCCACCCGCCGTGCAGGCATTCCTTGACGGCATCGAGCGGCAGGCCAAGGTCGAACCAACCTATGATTCCCTCAAAACCGATTCCGACGGCAACGTCACGATCATCAATCTCGCCTTCAACAAGGCTGAAGCCGGCGGCCAGCCGGGTGCGGCGGTGAAGATCGGCGAAGCCACCTTCTCCGATCTTTCAGACGAAGGCGACGGCCTTTACGAGATCGGCAGCGCGACGTTCAAGGACATGACCGCCGACATAAAGAGCCCTGAGTTCTCGCTGACCGCGACGCTGCCGAGCGCCAGTGCGGAAGGCTGGTATGTGACGGAGTTGGGCGATAGTCCGACGCCAGCCGAAACCTTCCGTGCCGCCGCCACCATCGCCCGCAAGATGGAGGCCGGCACGGTCACCATCGCCGCGCAGGGCCAGACCGTCACCATCGATGGCTTTTCGACCACCTGGGACGGCGACCCCAAGACCGGTGCCGGCAGCAGCACCAGCACCATCACCAATATCGCCATCCCTGAGAGCCTGATCGCCATGGCCGACCAGGGCGGAATGCTGAAGCAATTGGGCTACAGCGGCTTGAACTTCGACATCGCCACCACGGGTACGATGAGCCTCAAGGGCGACAATCTCGACTATGCCCTTGATCTGGGCTTCACCGGCCGCGATATCGCCACCATCAACATCGGGTTTTCTGCGGCCGACATTCCACTCGCCGTCTATGCCGAATTGCAGCGTATGCAGGATGCCGGCAAGCAGCCGGACATGAATGCCCTGATGCCGCAGATCCAGGGGATTTCACTGGCCAACGCCTCGATCCGCTTCGAGGACAAGTCGATCACCAAGAAGGTGCTGCCGATGATCGCCGCGATGCAAGGCATGGATGAGAAGACGATGCTCGCATCCGTCGGCCCGATGATGCAGATGGGCCTGATGCAGCTGCAGAACCAGGCCTTCGCGGATCAGACGCTGGCCGCCGTCAACGCGTTCCTCGCCGATCCGAAGTCGCTGACCATCAAGGCCAGCCCGGCCAGCCCGGTCAAGGTCTCGGACCTGATGACGCTGAACCCCGCCGCACCTGGCGAAGCCATCACCAAGCTGGGGGTGAGCGTCAGCGCCAACGATTGAGGCTTTCTCGCATCTTTACTTTCGTCATGGCCGGGCTTCGTCCCGGCCATCTTTTTGTGCGGATGAAGATGCCCGGGACAAAGCCCGGGCATGACGAATTATTGGAATGGCGTCACGCCTCCGGCAAGTTCAGCCGGATGTGGAGTTCGCGCAGTTGCTTGGGCGTTGCCTCCGATGGCGCGCCCATCAGCAGGTCTTCGGCTTGCTGGTTCATGGGGAAGAGCACGACCTCGCGGATGTTGGGCTCGTTGCATAACAGCATGACGATGCGATCAACGCCCGGTGCGATGCCGCCGTGGGGAGGTGCGCCATACTGGAAGGCACGATACATGCCGCCAAATTTTTCGAGCAGCACGGCTTCGGGGTAACCAGCGATCTCGAAGGCCTTCTTCATCACCTCGGGGCGATGGTTGCGGATGGCGCCGGAGGACAGCTCCACGCCGTTGCAGACGATGTCATATTGATAGGCGAGGATGTCGAGCGGGTCTTTCGTCTCCAGCGCCTCGAGGCCGCCTTGCGGCATAGAGAAAGGATTGTGCGAGAAATCGACCTTCTTGTCGTCCTCGTTCCACTCATACATCGGGAAGTCGACGATCCAGCAGAACTTGAAGCAATCCTTTTCCGAGAGATCGAGTTCGGTACCGACCTTGTTGCGGGCCTCGCCGGCGAATTTGTAGAATTTCTCCGGACGGCCGGCGACGAAAAAGCAGGCATCGCCAACACTCAAGCCCATCTGTGTGCGGATGGCGTCGGTGCGTTCGGGTCCGATGTTCTTGGCGATGGGGCCAGCACCGCCCTCCTCACCGTCGCGCCAGAACACATAACCCAAGCCTGGTTGGCCCTGGCTTTGCGCGTAGGAATTCATGCGATCACAGAAGGCGCGAGAGCCGCCCTTGGGCGCAGGAATGGCCCAGACTTCGATCTTGGGATCGGACGCGATCATGCCGGCGAAGACCTTGAAGCCGGAGCCCGCGAAATGCTGCGTCACGGATTGCATCTTGATCGGGTTGCGCAGATCAGGCTTGTCGGAGCCATACCAACGAATGGAATCGCGGAACGCGATGTGCGGGAACTTCTGGGTCACCGGCAGCCCGCCGCCGAATTCCTCGAAGACGCCGCGCAGCACTGGTTCGACGGCGTTGAACACGTCTTCCTGGGTGACGAAGCTCATCTCGATATCGAGTTGATAGAACTCGCCGGGGGAGCGGTCGGCGCGGGCATCCTCGTCGCGGAAACACGGCGCGATCTGGAAATAGCGGTCGAAGCCCGACATCATCAGGAGCTGCTTGAACTGCTGCGGCGCCTGCGGCAGCGCATAGAACTTGCCGGGATGCACGCGGCTTGGCACCAGGTAATCGCGGGCGCCTTCCGGGCTGGAGGCCGTGAGGATCGGTGTCTGGAATTCGAAGAAGCCGCCCTCCTTCATGCGCCTTCTCAGCGAGTCGATGATGGCGCCGCGCTTCATGATGTTCTTGTGGATGCGGTCGCGGCGCAAATCGAG
Source organism: Hyphomicrobiales bacterium (assembly GCA_031363045.1). Lineage (GTDB taxonomy): Bacteria > Pseudomonadota > Alphaproteobacteria > Rhizobiales > Aestuariivirgaceae > Aestuariivirga. The sequence continues at coordinate 11,096 of JANLTS010000060.1, read as the reverse complement.
GAAGCGGTACTTGAGGCGAATGTCCTCGGGGTATTCGGTATCGCCGAACACCGGCATCGGCAATTCCTTGGCTTCGGCCAGCACTTCGATTTCGGTGGCAAACACCTCGATCAGGCCGGTGGGCAATTCGCGGTTCTCTGTTCCGGCAGGCCGCGGGCGGGCTTTGCCGTCAACGCGGATCACCCATTCGGAACGGAGTTTTTCAGCCACCTTGAAGGCAGGCGAATCCGGATCGGCGACCACCTGCGTCATGCCGTAATGGTCACGCACATCGATGAACAGCAAGCCGCCATGGTCACGCACGCGGTGGACCCAGCCGGAAACCCGGATATCCTGGCCGGCATCATCGATACGGAGCTGGCCACAGGTGTGGCTGCGATAGGCGTGCATGGAACCTCACAGAAAACGACCGAATTCGCGCGCTAGAGCACATGCTGACGGCGATTTGTCAAGGAACAGGTGCCGCGGGCCGTGTCTCAGTTTGAATTTCCGCCCTTGACCCTGAGTGGCCATCATTTCCCTGGAATGTCTTTTAACACTCGACGCATGGTGTGTTAAAGTGGGCTATTGTAGCCCCGTTCTCCCGCAGTGGAGGTTTATGATGCGCTGGCGTGTTAGCTGTTTCATCGCAATCTTCGGCTTGGCAACTCCCACTGCAGCCGCCCCCATTCATGATGCGGCCAAGAAGGGAGATGTTCCCGCGATCACGGCAGCACTTGAGGCAGGCGCCGATGTCAACCAGAGTGACGGCTGGGCGACACCATTGTGGTATGCCGCCCGCCGTGGCCATGAGGACTCCGCCAAACTGTTGATTGCACGAGGCGCAGACGTCAATCTGACAACAAAGTCTTCCGGCCCGCCGCTTCTCGGCGCCATCGAGCGCAAGAACGCCGTTCTGGTCAAATTGATGCTCGCCAGCGGTGCCGATCCCAATGCCGCCTTGAATACGAAAACAGCCCTCTACCTTGCTTCCAAAAGCGGTTGCCTCGAATGCGTCATGGCGCTGGTGGACAAAGGGGCGGACGTGAATGCACTCACTCAAAGGCGCGAACCGCCAATTCACGTTGCGAAATCAATCGGACTTCGTGAGATTGCCGATTACCTGGCCACCCATGGTGCTGTCTCGCCAAAAGTCGCGCCGATCTCGGCCAAGCTCGCTACCGCCGATCCCGCCAAAGGACAGGTCATCTTTTCCAAAAATTGTGAGAATTGCCACCACATCGAACAACAGAAGGGCAAGAAACTGGGTCCCAATCTGTGGGCCGTGGTCGGCCGGCAGAAGGCATCGATGCAAGATTTTTCATATTCGGAGACATTGAGAGACTGGGGCGCTTCATGGAGCTTTGAAGACCTCAACGCATTCCTCTGGGGACCGGCGATTACTGCGCCAGGAATGCGTATGGATTTCGTGGGTATCGAAGACGAGGCAGAACGGGCACATCTGATCGCCTATCTGCGCCTGCAGTCCGACACGCCCGAGCCACTACCCTAACTGCCTGCGGCGAGACGAGGGAGGAGTGGCGCGTCGCGTGAGATTTATGACTGCACTTGGCCCAGAGCGGAATTCCAAGCTGAGACACTGTTGTGCCGCGAGCGGACCTAGCTGCGATTTTCCCACGGGAATATCGACTTGCGCTTCTTCTTGCCGTCGCCGTCGCGGAAGCCGCCATCGAAGAGGCCGCCCTTGACGATCACCGCCGTGCTGCTCATGCCGGTCTTGCTTACCAGCGAAAACAGCTTGGCGGCATTGGCCGGGGCCAGGCGCACGCAGCCGTGCGAGGCGCGGCGGCCAAGGCTTTTCACGTGATAGCTGCCGTGAACCGCGTGGCCGCGTGCGGTAAAGAAAATTGAATGCGGCATCGGCGCATCGTCCCATTCATTGGAGAAATGCTCTTTCTCCATGCGGAAGGGCCGGAAATTTCCGCTCGGTGTCTCATAGCCCTTGGCGCCGGTTGAAACCGGCCAGACGTATTCGGTGTCACCATCGAGCGTCACCGTCATTTTCTGGCTGACCTTGTTGATCGAAATGATCAGCCGCTTCTTGGCGGCGACTTTGGGTTTAGTCTTGGTTTTCGCCTTGGCCTTGGCGGCGGGCTTTTTGGTTTTGGGAACAGCCGCTTCGGCGGAAGTCGTCAGTGCGGTTGCAAGGCCGGCAAGAGCCAGAAGTACATTACGCCGGGTGGTCATGGTCAGGAAATTCCCCAAGAAGTAGTGACGAGTCGGCGCGATATTGGCGCATTCTCCGGAAAACGGAAAGCCCGCTGATTACATATCTGGCCAAGGTCACGCGATTGTGGTCCCGAACAGGCTGCCGATACCATAGGTGATGGCCATGGCAAGCGCCCCCCAGAACGTCACCCGGAGCGTGCCGCGCCAGATGCCCGCTCCCCCGGCTTGGGCTCCAACCGCGCCGAGGAGCGCCAGAAATATCAACGAGGCGGCGGCAACCAGAAGGCTGGTGTTTACTTGTGGCACCAAAACTGGTGCCAATACGGCCGTGACCAAAGGCATGGCGGCACCAACCGCAAAAGTGAGCGCTGAGGTCAAGGCCGCAGTAATTGGCTGGGCTTCGGTCGCCTCGGTGATCCCCAGTTCCTCGCGGGCATGAACGCCGAGCGCGTCCTTGGCCATCATCTGGCGGGCGACTTCGCGGGCCAGATCGGGGGCAACGCCGCGCTGCTCATAGATTGCCGACAGCTCATTCAGTTCAAACTCCGGCTGCTCGGCCAGTTCCTTGCTTTCGCGACCGATATCGGCCTTTTCGGTATCGGCCTGCGAGCTGACAGAGACATATTCACCCGCTGCCATCGACATGGCGCCAGCCACCAGACCGGCGATGCCCGCTGTCATGATCTCCGCCTGCCCCGCAGCCGAAGCTGCGACGCCGACGATCAGGCTGGCGGTCGATACAATGCCGTCATTGGCGCCGAGCACTGCGGCCCTGAGCCAGCCAATGCGATGGGCTTTGTGGGTTTCGAGATGTAGACGGGACAAAGAAGGACGCTCCGTGTGCCAAGGGTCATGACATCCTTGGCACACTCGAGCGTCCAGCGCCAATGGGAGGAATGGCGCAGATTCCGGAGAAATCCGTCAGGCCTTAATGGCAACACGCCTGGTGATCTGGCCATTGCTTTCCCAGAACGTGTGTTTTTTGGCAATCAGCGGGTCATCCATGAAGGGCTGCTTGTTTCCCGCAGTATCGATGGCGCGCGATGTGATGGTGTGTTCACCGTTGCCAACATCATTCCAATCGATGTACCAGATCTTCCAGGCAAATTCGGCCTCTTCGCTGCGATCGATGGTTGCCTCAAACCATGGACGATCATCAATCTTCACTTCGACTTTGGCGATGGGGCCACCCCAAGCGGCGCCGGTAATGCGATATCCTGCATCGCTCTTCGTCACCCTCGCCGGAGCCGATTTCAGCAGCGCACGGCCCACCGAGGTTTCCGTCCAGACGGTCTCGCCATTATGGTCCTCTTCGCGGATGGTCACATAGTTACGGGCCATGAACAGCCCCATGAAGCGGGTGTCGCGAATCTCGATGCGTTTCAGCCATTTGACGCTGGCGACGCCGTACCAGCTAGGTGCGATGAGCCTGAGTGGGAAGCCATTGGCAGGTGGAAGGGCTTCGCCGTTCATTTCGTAACAGAGCAGAATGTTGGGGTCCATCGCATCGGCCAGCGACATCGAGCGCGCGAAATTCTGGTGCATCTTCACATCGCGGAACATGTCTTTCAGTTCGACGTCGCCCACGTCCGTGCCCCAAAAGACCACCTCGATGCCGGACTCTTTAACGCCGGCCGCCTGGAGGACGGGACCAAGAGGCGTTCCGGCCCAGCGCGCGTTGCCGATGCCGCCATTGAAGAATGGCAGCCCGGTATTGCCCGAGCACTCGACAGTGAAGGTGACTTCCTGCCGGGGCATTTGCTTGATATCGGCAAGCGTCAAAGACATCGGCTTGTTGACCAGTCCATCGACTTCAAGTTTCCAAGTTGCCTCCTCGATCGCTGGGCGGTTGAAATGGGCAATCGAGAAAAACTTGGCGTTGGGGGTGATCCATGAGTCGAGATCTTCCCACACCAGCTGGTTCTGGATGACATCGGGAACCGGGTTGGGTGCAACTTGATCAAGCCAGGGCAACACCGTTTCACCCGGTTGCGACGGGAAGGCACTTGCGAAACGCGATTGGAAGAGCGCCAAGGCCGCGATTGCGGTGCCGCCCGAAATAATAACATCCCGTCGATTGATTGCAGACATGTCGCCCTCCCTTTGCCGTTTCTTGGCAAAGGGAAGGTTCACAATTTGCGACGCCTGCGCATCCCGCGAATGGGGTATGAAAGTCAGTGGTGAACGGCGTATTTGATGTGAGCCAAGCGAGCGACGAGTTCCGCCTGGCGCCGCGCCCCAGTTTTGGCGAAGACCGCCTTCAACTGACTCCGAATGGTTTGGCGGCTGATACCGAAGTTTCGCGCGGCGGTTGCGAGATCGCACCCATCGCAAATCGCTACGGCAAGGCGGGCTTCGGCGGAGGTCAGATCGAAAACCTGCGCCAGCAAGGCGGCATCGGTCACTGTTTTGCTGGTCAGATCGCTGATCACCAGGATAGCCCGGTAGCCGTCGAAAATTGCCGTCGATGCAGCGCTGACCGGCATGGCCTCAATCAACAGCCAGGGTTTTCCATCACGGGCAACGACGATCGGGGCAGGCAGCGGTTTGCCAACTTCTCGCGCAAACTCGATTTTCATCATGAATTTATCGATGCGTGACAGACTACCACTTGAAGCGGTCCAGAGCTTGCCATGGCGGATACCGAAGGCACCGCAGAAAAGCCCTTCCGCCTGTTCGTTGGCCCGCATCACTTGTCCATGGCGACCGACGAGAATCGCCGCGCAGCCGATGCGTTCAAGGGTGCGAATTTCGTTTTCCGCAGTGTGCTGGGAAACTTTCTCGGAGATGCTGACAATACGGGCCAAGCGGCGCGCAACCTCGGCAAGCGGCTCAAGGAGATCGGGGGCAAACGGTTCGGTGGAGCGGAAAAATGGCACGGCCCAGTCGCGGCCGCCGACGGAAAAAATGCCGCCCGCCAAGTGAAGCAGGCCGGCCGGACGGGCGATTTCCTGATGAAACCGCGAGTGCCTGATTTCCTCGTCGGTAAACATGTGGGCTTGCGTGACAGACTGGAAGCCGTGACGGACATAAAAGTCGCCACGCGGCTCAATAACAGGCTTCACCCAGTCAAGGTTCCGCTGCCAAAGCTCATCCAGAATCCGTGTGCCGGAAGACCGCACAAAGACATCACCACCTGAAAATTCGTGCTGCAAGATCAAGCAAGCATGAGCGCCCATCGCATGGGCCAGGTCATCCAGTGCCGCCGTCCACCCACTGGGCCTGGTGATGGCATCGTAACACGATTCAAGGGCGCGTTCCGTCTCAGGGCTCAGGGACATAACAACGCACTCCCAACTAGCGGGACGACATTACGCTGATCTACAAAGTCCGGCAAGCAACCCAGTGGCGATTTGCGCTGAGGGGCCCACTCCGCTATGGGAGCCTCCATGAACAAGCATGTCCCCAAGATCGGCCTCGTGTCGCTCGGTTGTCCCAAGGCGCTGGTCGATAGCGAGCGCATCATCACGCAGCTCCGGGCCGAGGGCTATGTTATGGCGCCGGGCTATGACGGGGCGGACGTCGTCATCGTCAACACCTGCGGCTTTTTGGACTCGGCCAAGGCGGAGTCGCTGGCCGCCATTGGCGAGGCGATGGAGGAGAATGGGCGGGTGATCGTCACCGGTTGCTTAGGCGTCGAGGCCGAGACCATCATGAAAGCGCATCCCGGCGTGTTGGCCGTCACTGGGCCGCACCAGTATGAGGCGGTGGTGGGGGCGGTGCACAAGGCGCTGCCACCGGTGCATGATCCCCGATACGATCTGGTGCCGCCGCAGGGGCTGCATCTGACGCCGAAGCACTACGCCTATTTGAAGATTTCCGAGGGCTGCAACAACCGCTGCTCGTTCTGCATCATTCCGTCGATCCGCGGCGATCTGGTGTCGCGGCCCGTTGCTTCGGTGCTTTATGAAGCCGAGCGCTTGGTGAAGGCGGGGGTGAAGGAGCTGCTGGTGATTTCACAAGATACCAGCGCCTATGGTGTCGATATCAAGTATGCGGCCAGCAAGTATCGTGGGCGCGAGGTGCGCGCCAAGTTCTATGACATGGCGAAGGAGCTGGGCGATCTCGGCGCCTGGGTGCGGATGCATTATGTCTACCCCTACCCGCATGTCGATGACGTGATCCCGCTGATGGCCGAGGGCAAGATTCTTCCCTATCTCGACATCCCGTTCCAGCATGCGGCACCCAATGTGCTCAAAGCCATGAAGCGCCCGGCGAACCAGGAGAAGGTGCTGGACCGGCTCGCCAGCTGGCGGAAGATCTGCCCCGACATCGCCATCCGCTCGACCTTCATTGTCGGCTTTCCGGGCGAGACCGAGGCCGATTTCGAATATTTCCTACAATGGATGAAGGAAGCCCGCATCGAGCGCGCCGGCTGTTTCAAGTATGAACCAGTCTCCGGCGCCAAGGCCAATGACCTTGGGTTGCCGCAGGTTCCCGACGAAGTGAAGCAGGAGCGCTGGGACCGTTTCATGGCCGCCCAGCAGGAGATTTCCGCCGAGATTTTTCAAGGCAAGGTCGGCCGCGAGATTGATGTGCTGGTCGATGAGATCGATCTTGAGAATGACGAAGCCATCGCCCGCTCGCCCTGGGACGCGCCGGAGATCGACGGCAACGTCTTCCTGCCTGGCGAGACCGACCTCAAGCCCGGCGACATGGTCCGTGTACGGATCGTCGAGGCGGAGGAATACGATCTGGTGGCGACGAGGGTTTAGGCCGTTATTCGGACGGCGGCTGCTTGCCCGCGAAACACCTGTAATGACTGGTGGCGATTGACGTCACAAAGAACAGCGTCAGCCACGCCAGCGCCGCGATGAGCGCAAAGGCAGCTGCAGTGGCGTAAGTGTTGTTGAGTGCTTGTTGGCCGAAGAATGCGCCTGCCCCGATGCCACCTGCAATGGCCAACGAGAACAGCAGCCAGAAGGTGAAGCCGAGAAAGCGGGCGCGGTTGTTGCGGGTGGCCTTCCAGGCCGTGCCGAACGAATAGTCCTTGTCGCCAGTGGCGATGGCCGGGAGCAAGGTCGACAGCCGGTACCAAGTGAACAGGCCGAAGAGGCCGAGCAACACCGAAATGCCAATGCCAACGGGCTTGGCAGCCGCCGCCAGTTTTGGCTCGAGGGCCGGAACCGCATAGGTCTGAACAGCGAAAACGGCGGCAGCAGCGGCACCGACCACGGCCGCGATAAACAAGAAACAGAAGAGATATCGCCACACCACGCCGTTGAGCCTTATCCACGCCAAGCCCTTCGGTTTCTGATCAAGGATGAGGCGGCGATGCCAATTCACGGCGATCGAAATGGAGGCCAGAAATGCTGCCACGCCCAGCACAGCGAATGACACCATGGCGGCGGGCGGCAAGGCGTTGAGATCTGGTGGGCCGTTGCGCAGACCGAAGAGGTAAGCTGCAACGATGAATGGCAAAAGCACGATCAGCCAGAGAAGAGCAAGCCCAAGCCCGAAGAAAAAATGCCGGAACGTGTTGGCGATGGCGAACTCGAGGGCCGTCATCGGCGGCAGTTTGGGGGAATGGGTCTTGGACATCTGTAAGGTTTCCGGAATCGGCGTGACGGCTCAAACTAGCAGGAAGCGCACCGCCGCGGCCATGGCCAAAACGGGTGTATTGACCAGCAGCAACAGCAGGCCGAGGCGGCTTCCGCCTGCTACGCCAGCATAGAAGGTCTTGGCCAACGTGTTGACACCGACCGCCAGCAAGATGGCGTTGACCGCCACATCGCTTACGCTGCCCATGCGGGCCATCGACAGGGTAATTGCATCGACATCGGCAAGGCCTGAGAGTGCAGCGACGGCCAGCAGGCCCTCGTCGCCAATGTAACGCCGGGCGAAAACGGCTGCCAGCATCACCACGCCCAGGATTGCGCCGAATCGCAGCACTTCTGGTAGTTCAAATGGGTTTTTGTGGACGAGCGCATCTTTCGGATCGCTGCCCTGCTTGCCGCGTGCCAGCAGCATCATAGACGCTGCGGCCATCGAAACCGCGGCGGCGGCGAGAAGGGCTGGAGCCAGCCGCTGAGCGAGTTGCACATTCATTAACCCGGTGACGAACAACACCCTGACCATCATGACAGCGCCTGATGCAAGGATGCCACCGGCAATAAGTTTCAATCGGGACTTGTTGGCCGGCAATAGCCTTGCCAAAGACAAGGTGATGGCCGTGGATGCAAAGAGGCCGCCCAACGCTGCCGCCAGCACCAAACCACGCTTGGCGCCCGCAAGTTTCACAGCGGCATAGCCAGCAAAGGACACGGCGGCGACGAGGATCGTCATCAACCAGAGTTCGTAAGGGTTGATCGCATCCCATGGATCGACAGTGCGGTTAGGCAGCAGTGGCAGGGCGATGAAGGTCATTGCCGCCAGTAACAGGCCAGAGCGCAGTTCGGGCCAGGTGATGCGCTCCATCCAGCCGTGCAATTGTGCCTTCATCGCCAGAAGCAAGGCCATGGCAATACCTGCCCCCGCAGTCGCCGCCATGTCACCCAGCAGCGCCATCGCACCGAGCAGGAAGGTAAGCAATGCGGCAATCAGGCTGGTGGCGCTCAGGTCCTTCTCGTGTTCGCCTTCACGCCACATGAAGGCTGCAAGGCAGGCCCCCGTGGTGACGAAACCTGCCGCCAGCAGCAGCCGGTCTCCGCCCAGAGACAGAGCGCCCAAGACACCGCCGAGGAGACCAATCAGCGTAAAGGTGCGAAGACCCGCTGTGCGGTGTCCCTCGGGCTCGTCGCGTTCTTTCCAGCCGCGTTCGAGGCCGACGACAAAGCCGATGGCCAGCGCCAAGCCCAGCCGCATCGAGAGTTCACGGAGTTCCATACGTTTAGTCTAGATCAACTGCTGAGGCCTGTCGCCAGGCGCTACAGCGGAATGTTGTCGTGTTTCTTCCAGGGATTTGTCAGCTCCTTGTTACGCAGCATGTTGAGCGCGCGGGCGATGCGCTTCCTGGTGCCGTGCGGCATGATCACTTCGTCGAGGAAGCCGCGCTCGGCGGCGACGAAGGGATTGGCAAAGCGGGCTTCGTAGTCCTTGACGCGGGTCTGGATTTTCTGGGCATCGCCAAGTTCGGAGCGGTAGAGGATTTCGGCCGCCCCCTTCGATCCCATGACCGCGATCTCTGCGGTGGGCCAGGCATAGTTGACATCGCCGCGCAGATGCTTCGAAGCCATGACGACATAGGCACCGCCATAGGCCTTGCGGGTGATGACGGTGATTTTCGGTACTGTTGCTTCGGCGTAAGCAAAGAGCAGCTTGGCGCCGTGCTTGATGAGGCCGCCATATTCCTGCGCCGTGCCGGGGAGGAAGCCAGGCACATCGACCAGCGTGACGATCGGGATATTGAAGCAATCGCAGAAGCGCACGAAGCGGGCGCCCTTCCGCCCGGCATCCGAGTCAAGCACTCCGGCCAGCACCATCGGCTGGTTGGCGACGATGCCGACAGTGCGGCCATTGATGCGGGCCAGCCCGGTGACGATGTTGCGGGCGTGCAGGTCCTGGATCTCGAAGAAGTCGCCCTCGTCGGCGATTTTCAGGATCAGTTCCTTCATGTCATAGGGCTGGTTGGGGTTGGCGGGGATCAGTGTGTCGAGCGACATGTCGATGCGGTCGGCGGAATCGAACGTCGGGAGTTCGGGCACAGGTGAAGTGTTGGATGAGGGCAGGAAATCGATCAGCCGCCGCATTTGCAGCAAGGCTTCAACATCGTTCTCGAAGCCCTTGTCGGCAATCGATGATTTCGTCGTGTGGACGGAGGCGCCGCCGAGTTCTTCGGCGGTCACCGTCTCGTTGGTCACGGTCTTCACGACGTCCGGACCGGTCACGAACATGTAGCTGGTATCGCGCACCATGAAGATGAAATCGGTCATCGCCGGGGAATAGACGTCACCGCCGGCGCAGGGTCCCATGATGACGGAAATCTGCGGGATAACACCGCTCGACAGCACATTGCGCTGGAACACTTCGCCATAGCCACCAAGCGCGTTGACGCCTTCCTGGATGCGGGCACCACCGGCATCGAACAGGCCGATGATGGGCGCGCGGTTCTGCAGTGCCATGTCCTGGATCTTGGTGATCTTGCGGGCATGGGTTTCCGACAGCGAGCCGCCGAAGACGGTGAAGTCCTTGGCGAAGACATAGACGACGCGGCCGTTGACTGTGCCCCAGCCGGTGACGACACCATCGCCCGGCAGCTTCTGATCTTCCATGCCAAAGTCCGTGCAACGGTGTTCGACGAACATGTCGAACTCCTCGAATGAACCCTGGTCGAGCAATAACTCGACACGCTCGCGGGCCGTGAGCTTGCCCTTGGCATGCTGGGCCGAAACACGGCGCTCACCGCCACCGGCGCGGGCCTGCACCCGTCGTTCCTCAAGCTTGGCGAGAATATCGTGCATGGCGTTCCCCGGCATTGTTCGGTGGTGATGCTTGTTAGGCGGCGACAGCCCCGCCGTCAAATCAGCCGAAAGACGGGTGGGCCTTTGAGCTGGCAACCTGAAGTGTCCAATGTGGTCTGGCGAGCATGTCCGGAATTGGCCATTTCACCCGGACCAGTTTGCGCCTACTCCGGCTGCCACCTTGGAGACCTGAAATGTATATTCCTCCCGCCTTTCGAGAGCACGACACCGCCGCCATGCATGCCATTATCGATGATGCCCGGCTGGCAAATCTTGTGACGTACTCCGTAGACGGGCTTATCGCGACGCCATTGCCGTTGATGCTGGATAGATCAGAGGGCGCTCATGGAACCCTTTATGGCCATGTGGCGAGGGCCAATCCGCAATGGCAGGCAGCGGCGACGGGCGAAGCGATGGTGATCTTCATGGGACCCGACGCCTAAGAGACGCCATCATGGTATGCCACGAAGCGCGAAACCGGCAAGGTGGTGCCGACATGGAACTACATCGCCGTTCACGCCTATGGTG
>JANLTS010000445.1:0-17775 GCA_031363045.1 Hyphomicrobiales bacterium | reverse complement strand
GAAGCTTGCAATGCCCACTGCACATACGCCATGTGAACCCATGACCACGCCCAAGACCATCCCCCAGGGCATCCTGCCCGCCCGCATCATCGCGCAATATTGCGAGCGGGGGCAGATTGTTCTTGGCCGGCCGGCCGATGCCGACCAGATCCAGCCGGCCAGCCTCGACTTGCGTTTGGGCGACTGGGCTTACCGGGTGCGCGCCTCATTCCTGCCGGGCAAGCGCGCCACCGTGGCCGAGAGGGTAGCCGAACTGGCGCTGCACCGCATGCCACTCGCCGATGGTGCGGTGCTGGAGACAGGCTGCGTCTATATCGTGCCGTTGCTGGAGGCGTTGAAGCTGCCGAAAGGCGTTGCCGCTGCGGCCAACCCCAAGAGCTCAACCGGACGCCTCGACATTTTCACCCGCGTCATCACCGATCACGCGCAGGAATTCGACAAGGTGCCGGAGGGTTATCACGGGCCCCTCTATGCCGAGATCAGCCCCCGCACCTTCCCGGTTCTGGCGCGCACCGGTTCTCGCCTGTCGCAGATCCGTTTTCGCGCCGGGGCATACCTGGCCAGCGACGCGCTGATCCGCGAGCTGCATGCCAAAGAAGGATTGATCGCGGCGGGTGCTGTCAACATCGACAACGGCCTGGCGCTATCGGTTGACCTGTCGAGCTTCGCCGCCGAGGGGCCAGTTGGCTTCCGTGCCAAGCGCCACGCCGGCCTCGTCGATGTCGACAAGAAAGCTGCACTGGATGTCGCCGACTTCTGGGAGCCGATCTGGCAGCGCGGATCCCTCGTTCTCGATCCCGACCAGTTCTATATCCTGGCTTCGAAGGAGGCGGTGCGCGTGCCGCCCGCCTTTGCCGCCGAGATGGTGCCGTTCAATCCGCTGGTGGGCGAGTTCCGGGTGCATTACGCCGGCTTCTTTGATCCCGGCTTTGGCCACAGTTCGGGGCATGGCGAGGGCGCGCGCGCCGTCCTCGAAGTCAGGAGCCACGAGGTCCCCTTCATCCTTGAGGATGGGCAGATCATCGGGCGGCTGGTCTATGAACCGCTGACCGAAGCGCCGGCCTCCGTCTATGGCCAGGGCATCGGCTCCAACTACCAGCGCCAGGGTCTCAAGCTGTCAAAGCATTTCCGGCCGTTCGATCCCAACGTCCGCTGATGGCGCTTGAAGGTGCGCCAAGGCTCCACTATCCTTGTAACTGTCGCGGGCGTAGTTCAGTGGTAGAACGGTAGCTTCCCAAGCTGCATGTCGTGGGTTCGATTCCCATCGCCCGCTCCAACACTTAGCTGAAATGGGCTAGATCTGGGTAAGCGCTGGGTAAGCACCCTATAGCGCTGGATAGATGGGTTAGCCCAAACGAAACATGTCTCACGCGGGGACCACGAGCTCCAAACTCAGATAACCTAATCTCATCGACAACACTGGATGACGTAAGGTAGTCTTGTATGTGAAAACAAATCAGAGTGACGCTTGACTGCCTCAACGACATTTTTCGCAACAATTTCTGCTGGGTCCGGTTCGATGGACGTGATTTTTGTCCATGGATTAACCGGTGATCTGAAGCAGACCTGGACCGCGTCAAAAACCTTGGAGACTGACGGTCCTTTTTGGCCATCGTGGCTGGCCAATGACCTCCCTCACCTGAATTATTTTGCTCTAGGCTTTCCAGCTAGTCTTTTCGCTTCCTGGGCAAAGAAAGAGATGGATCTTTATGAACGAGCCAAGAGTACGCTGGAGGTCTTAGCTGCCTATGGACTCGGCACTCGACCATTGATTTTCAGCTGCCACAGTTTAGGCGGTCTCCTTGTAAAGCAACTCCTGCGCACTGCTATTGAATCCGATGACCGAGGCCTCAATAAACTCGCTCACAATTGCGCGGCGGTATTGGCATTCCCGAGGCTCCGAGCACGGACTCGTCAAACGTAACTATGCACCAACTTCTTCGTCTATTGTATTCAGATCAACAGACGCCGCCAGGTAAACTATTCCGATTTGAGAGTTTTGACACGCGCGACATACGGGAAGCTGTCGGTCAGCTTCTAATCGGTGTAAATGGATATGAGCTCTATGAGAGTCAGATCCAGCTACGCACTCTGAACGCATCCTATGAGAACGTTAACCGGTCGTATCGGGCCGCCATATCGGCTCTCCCACAATCGGAGGGCCTTACGACCGTGGCGGCCCTCAACGCCCGCATTTTGGAAGTGACCGACTCCAAGAACCGAGCTCTCTCGCAAATTCAAAACCTAGATTACTATATCCAGGCAGATCAGACCAATGATTTTTCAAAACAGCGGCGCGAAATGCAGTCACAAATACGTACAATGGCAAACTCACTATCGCAGAGCGAGCAGATCATCGCTGATCTTCAAGATGAAATTGGAGAGATCACCCAATTCATAGAACATTTAACATCCCAGTTAGATGCGTTGAAAGCCGCAAACACCGTGTCTGAGAAACTCGGGAGCATAGAATTTCAGTATTGTCCGTCTTGTCTCAAGCCGCTTACGGCTGCACATATCATTTTGACCCCGTCAGGAAACGCCGTGTAGCCCGGCTTCTTGATCCTTCTTTTGTAGTCCAATTGCACAGTCATTCCCTCCTGCTCTAAGGTTCTAGCGACCGTTGTGGTTGCGATCAGTCTACAGCCCATTTTATCACCGACAAGGTCTCAAGGCGTGGGATCAACTGAGATTGGTGACTGGTGGAGGAAAGGCGGCTTGTAACTGCGGCGAACTATACTTCCTTACGAGCCACACCGAAGCTAGTCGAAACGGTCCTTGCCCGTGTAGATCAGGCTAGTAAGTCAAGACGAACTTTGGCAGACCTATTCTCCACTCGCCACATGCTGTGCCGTCTGATGTTTCGCCACCGAAATCACCACGAACAGCCGTAATGTGGTAAACTAGGCATTTCGCCACGACGACTGAGACTGTGCCGTGCCCATCGAGGCCGATCCTGCCCGTTTCGTGGAGCGCAGTTGGTTTTGCGTCGCACACGGTCCGGTCTTGCCCAAGGTCAATATACCTATCTTTAAGAACATATTGACACTCCATCGTTATGGAACATTATGAGAACATCGGCGGTCAAGAGCGGCTGCCGAAGTTCATCCCATCCCCAATTCTGTCCTTCATTCAGGAGGCCGCACCCGTGCGCCTGCCGACCACCATTGAGCGTCTGTACCTCGATTTCGACGGCTTCTTTGCCAGTGTCGAACAGCAAGCCGACCGCCGCTTGCGCGGAAGGCCCATCGGCATTGTGCCGTTTGAAGGCACCGACCGGACGTGCGTCATAGCTGTTCGCGCGAAGCCAAGACGATGGGCGTCAAGAACATGATGAAGTTGGCGAACGCCCGCCGCCTGTGTCCTCACATTGTGCTCGTGCCACAGAAACCCGACCTTTACCGCCGCACCCACAATACCTTGCTGGTGGAAATCGAGTCAGTCACTTCCATCGATGCCGTCAAAAGCGTCGGTGAGCTAACGTGCAGGCTCGATGCCGCGCAAATCACCGATCCCCGCCGACTTGCGGCGCGGCTCAAACCAACCCTGAGTGCCTATGTCGGCCCCTACCTTACCTGTTCAATCGGTCTTGCCCCATATCGCCGCGACAACCCGCCTGGATTGAAAACCTAAGGTCCTTCGACCGTCGCCTTTAACTTGTCGATTCCCAATACATCGAGTGCCAGTTTCTCGTAGAATGTCTCGCTTGTGCCGCGGCGTACCTTGTGGAGGAAGTATTTCTCGAATGCGATCTTGGCGCCATGCACCCACTTGCCTGACGACGACCAATTCACATTGCGCGGTGGGATTTGCGGCTGGGCGACGAAGGCCACGCCTGAGTCACCGAAGTCGGCCAGGCAGACAGCGTTCCATGTGGCCTGGTGGCGCGGCTCCTCGCCGCGCAACAGCAGTCCGATATTCTGCGCGGTGGCAGTCACCATCGACTCGATCATGAATCCGGTTTTCGGCACGCCGCAAGGAACAGGCGTCGGCCCTGTCGGCGGAATAGCAACACAAACGCCAATCGCGAAGATGTTCGGGTATTTCGGGTTGCGTTGGAATTTGTCGATCAACGTAAATCCGCGCGGATTGGAAAGGCCCTCATGGCCGCGCATTGGGGCCACACCGCGGAAGGCGGGAAGCATCATAGCAAAGCCGAAAGGAAGCTCCTTCTCGGGCTTCACTGTGCCGTCATCGGCAATCTCCTCCACCGTCACTTTGCCAGACTCGAATTCCTTGATGCGCGTACTCGTCATCCACTTGATGTGATGGTTGCGCATTTCGCTTTCGAGCAAGCCTTTGGTGTCGCCGACGCCATCAAGTCCAAGATGACCAACATAGGGTTCGGCTGTCACGAAGGTCATCGGCACCTTGTCACGGATTTTGCGGCGGCGAAGTTCGGTTTCAAGAATAAAGAGAAACTCATAAGCCGGCCCGAAGCAGGACGCGCCCTGCACGGCACCGACGACGATCGGCCCCGGCTTCTTGCAGAAATCCTCGAAGGCCTGATTTGCCTTCTCGGCATGGGAAACGTGGCAAATCGATTGTGTATGCCCTTGCGGTCCGAAGCCTTCGATCTCGTCGAAGGCAAGATCGGGACCCGTCGCATTGATGAGATAGTCATAGCTCATCGATGTACCATCGGCGAGTTCGATGCGATTGTTCGCCGGGTCGAGCTTCGTTGCGGCCACTGGTTTGAAGGCGATGCCCTTTTTCGCCAGTATCGGCGCGAGATCAACCTCGATATCCGCTGGTTTCCGCCAGCCAATTCCGACCCAGGGATTAGACGGCACGAAATGATATTTCGGATCTCTGGTGATCACCGTGAGTGTATCTTCGGGACGAAGTTTTTCCTTCATCTCATAGGCCATGAGGGTGCCACCTAGTCCGGCACCAAGGACGACGACATGAGCCATGATTCACACTCCCAATTGTTCTGGCTGAGGGGCAGGCACGTCTGGTTCGATGTTTGGTACCTTGTAGCGGAGCGCCATGTAGATGGCCGGGATCACCAGCACCGTGAGCAGGGTGGAGGACGCCAATCCGAACAGCAGCGAAATGGCAAGCCCCTGGAAAATCGGATCGGCAAGGATAACGGCAGCGCCGATCATCGCGGCAATCGCCGTCAGAAGAATGGGCTTAAACCGAATGGCACCCGCCCTGAGCAGCACCTCGCGCAGATCGGACTCCGGCGAACCCGAATGCTTGACGAAGTCCACTAGCAGGATCGAATTGCGGACGATGATGCCGGCCAGCGCGATAAAGCCGATCATCGAGGTGGCGGTGAAAGCCGCATCGAAAATCCAGTGGCCGAACATGATGCCGATGAGGGTGAGCGGAATGGGCGTCAAGATGACCAGAGGTAGCTTGAAGGATCCAAACTGCGCCACGACCAGAATGTAGATTCCGAGAAGCGCCACGATGAAGGCGCCACCCATGTCGCGGAAGGTGACCCAGGTGACTTCCCACTCCCCGTCCCACAGCAGCACAGGCTTCGATTCGTCGATGGGCTGCCCATGCACAGAGATCGCCGGCTTCTCGAGACCCGTCCAGTCCAGGGAGTCGATGGCCTTGCCTACCTCGATCATG
The DNA here is from genome assembly GCA_031363045.1 of Hyphomicrobiales bacterium. GTDB lineage: Bacteria > Pseudomonadota > Alphaproteobacteria > Rhizobiales > Aestuariivirgaceae > Aestuariivirga. Next base: position 12,186 of record JANLTS010000445.1, on the reverse strand, counting down.
CCATAGACTGGAGCCTCGAATGTGCCTGCGAGTTCGGCCGTCACCATTTCGGCGGGCCTTCCGTTGTGCCGGAAGATCGGAAAGGATGAGAGCTCCTTCCTCACGCTGACCACGTCGCCAAGCTCAACGACACCACGTCCGCCGGGAAGGGCGTTGGCGGGCACCGGCGTCGACAACGCACGCTCGTCGATGACCCTGTTGGACTTCGGCAAGCCCAGCGTAATCGGGATCGGCTGGCGGCCGCCGCCACGATGCGAGTAACCGACAGTGTTCTGCGCATAGAGGCTTTGCAGTGTATCGTAGACGTCGGCTTCCTCGACATTTTGGTATTCGAGGTTATCCTGGTCAATTGCCACACGGATTCGTGGCATCTGCCTGCCGAAGCTGTCATCGATATCGACAACAAACGGCACCTTGGCAAAGGCCTCCCGCACCTTGCGCGCAGTGGCGCGGCGGGTTTCGGCATCAGGCCCGTAGATCTCGGCCAGCAGAGTTGCCAGAACGGGCGGTCCAGGCGGCGGCTCGACGACCTTGATGACCGTGCCTTCGGGTGATGTAAGCGACTTCAGTTTTTCGCGGAGTTCAAGTGCTATCTGGTGGCTGCTGCGGTCACGCTCGCCCTTCTCGGCAAGCGTCACCTGCACGTCGCCCAGTTCCGGCGAACTGCGCATATAGTAGTGCCGCACGAGGCCATTGAAGTTGAAGGGCGCGGCCTCGCCGGCATAGGTCTGTACGGAGCGGACCTCGGGGATGGTGAGGGCCGCCTTGGCAACCTCGCCCAGCAAGCGGCCAGTCGCCTCGACGGAAGAACCCTCGGGCAGATCGGCAACCACTTGCAGTTCCGACTTGTTGTCGAAGGGCAAGAGTTTCACCGTAACGTCCCTGGTATAAAAAGGGACGAGCGAAACCATGGTCACGGCGCCGACAATCAGCAGGAAGATCCATGACCTGGCCTTCGACTTGAGGATGGGGCGCGCCGCCACGAGATAGGCACGGCCAAGAATGCCGCCGTCAGCTTTGCCGTGCCCACCGTGACCAGACGGAGTGCCGCCGAATTTGATCATCAGCCAAGGTGTTACGATGACCGCGATGAAGAAAGAGAAGATCATCGCGGCCGACGCATTTGCCGGGATGGGGCTCATGTAAGGACCCATGAGCCCAGAGACGAACAGCATGGGGAGAAGGGCGGCAACGACCGTCAACGTCGCCACGATCGTCGGATTGCCGACCTCGGCCACAGCGTCGATGGCGGCTTCAGTCCGCGAGCGTCCATCCCCCATGGCCCAATGCCGCGCGATGTTCTCGATCACCACGATGGCATCGTCGACCAGAATGCCGATGGAAAAAATGAGTGCGAAAAGGCTCACGCGATTGAGTGTGTAGCCCATGACACGCGCGGCGAAGAGCGTGAGCAGGATGGTTGACGGAATGACGATGGCGACCACCAGCGCCTCACGCCAACCGATGGCGACCGCAACAAGTATGACGATGGAGATGGTTGCAAGGCCCAAGTGGAAGAGAAGCTCATTCGCCTTCTCATTCGCTGTTTCGCCATAGTTTCGGGTGACGTCGACGGTGATATCATCCGGTACAATCTTGCCCTTGAGCTGCTCAAGCCGGTCGGTGATCAGTTGGGAAATGACGACGGCGTTGGTGCCCGGCCGCTTGGCCAAGGCCAAGGAGACGGCGGGCGTGAAAATGGTGGCCGCACCATTACGCAGCACGTTGCCAGTCAATACTTCCCTGCTGCCGGAAGACAGGAGAACGCGCGCCACGTCACGCATGTAGACAGGCCGCCCATCGCGAGCGGTGATCAGGATGTTGGCGATGTCAGAGGGCGATTGCAGGGTTTGACCGGCCATCAGCGAGATCTGCTGTCCGTCATCGCGTACCTGACCGGCCTCAAATGAACGGTTGGCACCTGCGATCTTGATCGCCAGCTGCTGCAGCGTGACGCCGTAGAGCGACAAGCGTTCCGGGTCCGGCTCGATGCGGATTTCTTCAGTTTGGCTTCCAACAATATACGTGAGGCCGATGTCATTGAGCTTGGCCAGTTCCACCTGAAGTTCCCGCGCTACGCGGGTGATGCCATTGGCGGTCCAATGCGCAGCAGCTTCTGGCTTGGGCGAGAGGGTCAGAACAACGATAGCGACATCATCAATTCCGCGTCCGACAATGAGCGGTTCGGGTATTCCCTGCGGAATTCGGTCGATGTTGGCACGGATCTTTTCGTGGACCCGCAGGATTGCCGCATCGGGGCTGGTGCCAACCAGAAAACGGGCGGTGACCATAACGCTGTCGTCATGTGTCTGCGAGTAGACATGCTCGACACTGTCGATGCTCTTGATGATGGTTTCCAAAGGCTCGGTGATGAGCTTCACCGCGTCCTCGGCCTTGAGCCCGTTGGCGCGCACGATGATATCGACCATCGGCACGGATATCTGCGGCTCCTCTTCGCGGGGAAGTGTGATCAGCGCCACGAGCCCCATGGCGAGCGCGGCGAGCAGGAAAAGCGGTGTCAGCGGCGACTGGATGAACGTGCGGGTCAGGCTCCCGGCGATTCCGAGTTTCATGGCAGTGTCACTCTATCGCCATCCACCAGCCCCGATAGAATCTCCACGGATGCCGTGCCATTGGCATCGAAACTTGCACCGACAATGACCGCCACTTCCACATTGCCCGCGACCTGCACGTAGTCGATGCCATAGCGGTTGCTCACTGCGGAGGCCGGAACAGCAATCACCTGGCGGCTGGCGACGGGGATCCACACCCGTGTGCGCTCACCGACGAAAAAGTCGCCAAGCCCCGTGACATCGACGTCGGCAAGCACGCGGCCACCGTCGATTTCCGGATAGACCTTAACCACCTTGCCCCGCTCCGTGGGCGCAATCTGTGTCAGATCCGCCATGCCACGGCTGCCGACCAAAACCTCATCACCACGCTTGATATGAGCGGCATGGCGTTCGGGCAGTGACAGACGCAGGAAATAACCGCCGCCGGCGATGCGGGCAATGGTTTCGCCCGGCATTACGACCGAACCCTTGGTCACAGTGACGGTGAGAATGCGGCCGGGGGCGGGCGCCAAGACATTGCCCTCGGTCTGTTGCTGAAGCAGGACTGCCCGATCAGCCTCGGACGCCACGACCTGGTTGGTGAAGACATCCACTTGCGTTTGCAATTGGTCGACTCTGCTTTTGGGCACAGTCCCTGTCTGCAATAGCTTCTTGGCTCGCTCAAGTTCGGTTCGGGCATTTTGCAATTCGGCGTCAAGGGCTTTGATCCGGGCATCGATGGCGCCGAGTTGCAACGCCAGCTTGTCGTCGACCACGACCGCCACCACGTCACCAGCCTTCACCGCACTTCCTTCTTCGATCGACAGCGACACAATCGTGCCGCCGAGACGGGCGCGGGCAGGGACAACGTCGCGGCTTTCGACCTGGCCGAAGACGGCTTTGAGTTCGGGGCGCTCAATCCAGTGAACGGTGATCTCTGCGGCTTCGGACGGAACGGAAGCAGCTGGAAGCACGAGGCATGCAAGAATTCCGATGAGCAGACTATAGAGCCGATGCATTGACAATATCCCGCGTCAGGTTCATTCTATATATATTCGTATATTCAAAAATGTGCAAATAATGAATCTCCAAGACCTCAATGAAGCAGCCGACAAAGCCAGCGTCTTTCTGAAATCCCTTGGCAATGCCCACCGGCTCCGCATCCTGTGCCTGATAATGGAACAGGAGCGGCCGGTCGGTGATCTCGCCGAGGCGGTCGGCCTGGCGCAAAGCGCGGTATCCCAGCATCTTGCCCGGATGCGGCAGGAGGGGCTGATCAAGTCACGACGCGACGGCCAGACGATCTACTATCAACTGGCCGACAAGAACGTCGCGCGCATGATCAAGCTTCTCGAAAGCATGTTCTGTGGTCCGAACCGGATCGCCTGATGAACTCAGTGGAACGCCTCGCCGCGCTTGCATCCGATCTTCTTGAAGATCATCGCTGCCGGGCAGAATCCGGTGAATGACGCTTGCAGCATGTTCAATCCCGCAAATGCGGTGAGAAGCAGCCAGTAAGGCGAGAACAGATAAGTCAGCGCCAAGGACAGCAAAATCATAACTCCCGCAAATGCCAGAACGGCTCTATCAATGTTCATGTCAGTCTCCCGATTGCCGCGCATGTTGGAATTGCAAAGATCGCCAGTCGCGCGGGCGCCCAAGCTGTGGATCTACTTGATTCCTGATAGGTCAAAACTCTCCGGCTAATTTTGACTTAGATCAATCATGTTAGCAATATCTAATATAAAAAATTGATGCAATGCTACTTGGACTCTCGTGTTGGTGCGAAAGCACGTTCGCCTCAACCTCTCATGAGATAGACCTTGACGAAGCTGCCTTTCAGCGTCTCGCTCTTTGCCGGCAGGGCGTCCGGCTGTGTGGATTGGGCAGCAGCCAACAAGTCATCAAGCGCCGCGCGGATGGCCTTGATCTCATCGTCGTTGGCTTCAGCTTCAACGACCTTCAATTTTTCGCTGATTTCCGGATAGAGCGCCATGACCTTGGCCGCGTCCTTGGCGTTGGCAGCCGTCAGGATCAACTCCATCGCATCGTGAAAATCCACAAGGGCGACAGACAGCATCGAGAAACCGTTCCGCTTGAACACACCTTGGAAAATAGGCCGGATGTTTTCGAGATCAAGGTGGGCCTGGTGCAGATCGCCAGATCTGACCAGGGGGTCTACATCAGACAGAATTTTGCCGACAGCGGCGAAGTCTGTTTCCAGCTGCGCATCACCCTTGAGACAATATGGCCGATAGGCAGTATACTTGGCAGTGAACGCCGCAAATGCTGGTTTGAGTTGTTCGAGATTTGCAACCGCCTCAGCGCGTTGCTCTTTCCCGCTGAGGAACAGAGTCTGCTTGTAGAAGTGATTCATGGCGTTGAAGTCTTCGAGGAAGAACTTGCGGGTGAAGAAGGTGCTTGCATAGCTTCCGCCAGCGACGAGCGCCGCAAGTGCGGCCACTGCAACCACACGCCCGAACGCGCCGGTGCCTTTGCCGTGTGCATCGGCAGGTGCCAGGCCGAACAGTTTGTAGATGGGGCAGAAGCGAAAAGCGGCGGTGAAAAACATGACTAGGGCGGCCGCATATGCCAGCCAACTCCACGGATTGGCGAGCCAGAAATAACCCAGCTGCAGGAGCACGACACAAAGTGCGAGGCGGACAAAACGGTCGAACGGCCGAACATTCTTCATCAGCCTCGTCTATGGCATCACGGCAGCTTGAGCATTGATTTGTATCAAGCGGCGACCGAGATTGCGTAATCAGTCCACGTTGATGCCCCTCACCCCGTGGGGTTGGTATTTTCACTCCAAGACTGTCTCAGCCGTGCAATTGAATCGCACACAATTGCAAATCTGCTCTGAGTCAATTGTGTCGCGGAAACGCTGGAGGTGTCACTATCAGATATAGCCGAGGCAACAGATGGCGGTGGGTCCGGTTTTGATCGCCCGGCCATCGGCCAACAGTTCGATCCGCAGCGTACCTCCGGGCAGATTGACGGTGATCGTATCACCTTTGAGATAACCTCGCTGCCGCCCGGCAAAGGCTGCCACGCAAGCGCCGGTCCCGCAGGCCTCGGTCAGCATGCCGGGCCGCTCCCACACCTGAAGCCGCAGGGTCTTGTCGTCGATTACTTGCGCCACGCCAACGTTGGCGCCTTCCAGAAACAGCGGATCTGCGTCAATGGCCGGTGCCACGGCGGCAATATCCACCGCGTCGAAATCGGGGACGAAGAACACCGCATGCGGGTTGCCGATGTTGAGCGCCACACCGTCCTTCAGAGGACCACTTTCGAGGGGCAAATGCGCGGTGTCCGCTTGATGCGCCAGCGGCACGTCAAGCCAGCCGGTGCGAATCGGTCCCAGCGTGACGCTCACCAATCCGCCATCGGCCTTGGCGCAAGGGAGCAGTCCCGCCAGCGTTTCGATCAGCAACTCGTCGCGGCCCGATTCCTCGAACATCAACTGCGCCATGCAGCGCGTGGCATTGCCGCAGGCCCCCGACTCGGTGCCGTCGGTATTGTAGATGCGCATGAAGGCATAAGCGCCGTGCTGTTGACCTTTGGCCGAAGGCGCCGCAATGCCGATCACCTGTTCGGCACCAACTCCCTCATGCACGTCGCATATGCGGATGATCTCGGGCGGTGTCAGCGGAGCGGCCATGCCGCGCTCTTCGACGAAGACAAAATGGTTGCGAAGCCCATGCATCTTGATGAAGGGCCTGGTTGCCGGAACACCGCTTGGCACCGGCGCGGAGAGGAAGTCGGTCAATGGCATGAGCGCCAGCAAAACCCCGGCAGCCTCCCATGTCAATGTTGCTCGCGCATGGGTGCCCTGCTTGCCGCCGCCGCTCCTGTGCGGTTGTTGACAGCGCGGCGCAAACGCCACAGCATGCGGAAAGAGGTGAAGATATCTTGACTTACCGTCGGCCAAGCTGGTTTTCGTGGCCTTGCCCCGTCGTGAGATTGGCATGAGTGCCGCCACCTTGACCACGGCGGACCGCCGCCGCCCCTGGCTATTGCTGGCACCGGCACTCATCACCCTCGTGGTGCTGATGATCCTGCCGATCTGCATCATGACGGTGTTCTCGTTTTATCACTTCGAGACGGCGGGTGTGGAGAAGGAAGTCTTCACCACGGAGAACTGGCGGGAATTTTTTACCGACAGTTTCTATCACATGTTCCTGTGGAAGACGGCGCGGGTCGCCGCCATCACCGCCATCCTCTGTGCACTGCTTGGTTATCCGCCGGCCTATTTCATTGCCATGACAGGATACAAGCACAAGTGGCTGCTGCTGCTCTTGCTCATCGTGCCGTTCTGGATCAGCTTCACCATCCGCACGTTTTCCTGGATCCACATTCTGGGTGAACAGGGCGTCGTCAACGTGCTGCTGATGAAGACCGGTCTCATCTCGGAGCCGATGCGCCTGCTTTATACCGAGGGTGCGGTGATCATGGGAATGATCCATTTCCTGCTGCCCTACATGATCCTCAATGTCTATGTGTCGATTGAGGGCATCGACCGCAATCTCATTTCGGCAGCGCGCACGCTGGGCTGCACCGCCACCCAGGCCTTTTACGAAGTGGTGTTGCCACTGTCGCTGCCGGGCCTCATGGCTGGACTGCTGTTGTGCTTCGTGCTGGCGGCGGGAAGTTATGTCACACCCGAAATTCTCGGCTCGACGCGCGATGCACTGTTCGGCAACGTCGTCTTCGATACCATCATGGGCCAACTCAACTGGCCGCTTGGTTCAACGTTGTCGCTGGTGCTGCTGGTCATGCTCGGCATCGTCGCCGCCATCTACAGCCGCTACATGGGCCTGTCGCGGGTTTTCAAGGGACTTGGCGCATGAACGCGACCAATGACAACCGGGGACTTGGCTGGCGGGCCGTGCAACTGGTCACTGTGCTGGTTTACATTTTCATGTTCGCGCCGATCCTCGTGGTCGTCGTGTTGTCCTTCAACGCCTCGCAGTTCGGAGGCTTTCCGATGACCGGCTTCAGCTTCCGCTGGTATGCGAAGCTGATGGAGAATGAAGCGGTGCTGAGCGCTTTCCAGACGTCGATCTGGGTGGCGCTGGTCACCGCAATCGTGTGTTCGGTCCTGGGTGTGGCCGCAGCGCTTGCGCTGGTACGCTATGAGTTTCCCGGCAAAGAGTGGGTCAACACCATTCTGATCGCTCCCGCGCTTGTTCCCGAAACTGTACTCGGCGTAGGCCTGCTCTTGCTCATGCGCTGGGCACATCAACCGCGTACTTTGTGGCTATTGGTGCTCGGCCATATCATGCTGGCGCTGCCTTATGTGGTACTCGTCGTCCAGGCCCGGCTCATCGGCATCAAGCGCGTCTACGAGGAAGCGGCAATGTCACTGGGCGCCAACCGCCTGCAGACGTTCCGCGAAATCACGTTGCCGCTGCTGATGCCGGCCATCGTTGCCAGCCTGCTGCTGGTCTTCACCATTTCCTTCGACAACATCACCGCCAGCATGTTCTGGCGCCCGTCGGGCGTCGAAACCATGCCGACTCAGATCCTGTCGATGCTCAAAGTCTCCATCAGCCCGGAAATCAACGCCCTGGGCACATTGATGATTATCGTAACCGTGGGGCTGCCGCTCATCGGTGGCGGGCTTGCCCGCTACCTGGCGCGCAGCGGGCGTTGATCCACATGAGGAGGAAAGACCAATGACACTCTCGACAACCCGGCGCCTCGAGCGGCTGACCGAACGGTACATGAATGGCGGGCTCGACCGCCGCAATTTTCTAGGGCTCACCGCCGCTGCGGCTGCCACCGCCGGTCTCGGCATGCGCTGGGCGCCTGAAGCCATGGCCGCCGTTTCCGAAGTGCGCTTTGACGGCTGGGGCGGCGTGGTGCAGGAGGCAATCGACAAGTATGCCTTCCAGCCCTACACGGCCAAGACCGGCATCAAGGTCACGCAAGGCACGTTCGGCGATGAAAGCGAAATCATCACCAAGGTGAAAACCTCCAACCCGGGCGATTTCCAGATCGTTCATTCCTCGGGCGTCGAATATTACAAGCGCTATGTCGATGGCGGCTTCGTCAGCGAGATCAACGAGGCCAACATCCCCAACATGCAATTCGTCATGGAAGCGATGATCGCACCGTTCCGCAAGATGACGCCGAAGCTCTCCGGCATTCCCTATGATTATGGCACCACTGGGCTTGCTTATAACACCAAGGTCATCTCCGAGGCGGAAGCCAAGGAGAAGGGTGCCAAGATGTTGATCGACCCGAAATACCAGGGCAAGATCGGCGGCTATGGCGACATGGTCACCCGTGTCTGGTACGGAGCGCTGGCTACCGGTCAGAACCCCAACGACATCAAGGATATGGATGCGGTGTGGGCGGCGGTGCGCACCAATCGCGACCTGGTCAAGAAATACTGGTCGTCGGGTGCTGAATTGATGGACCTGCTAGCCAAGGAAGAGATCGTCGTCACCGAAGCCTGGTCGGGCCGCGTTGCGGCACTTCAGGCGCAGGGAGCGCCCATTGCCTATCTCGATCCGCCGGGTTCCTACGCCTGGATGGAAGACATGCTGATCCTCAAGGGTTCGCCGATGCAGGAATGCGAGGAGCTGGTGAACTTCATGCTGGCGCCGGAAACCGCCATCGCCGTGGCCGAGGGACAAAATTATCCGCCGTCGCTCGATCCGACCAAAGTGAAGCTCACCGACAAGATCATGAAGATGCCGGCCTTCGATCCAACCGGCACGATGACTTCGCTGACCTTCGCCGATCCCAACTACTGGTCTGCCAGCCTCGATGACTGGACCAAGCAGTGGGACCGCATCGCCAAGGGCGGTTGAGTCCGAGGCATTGCACCAACGCTCCCCATCCGGCGATCCGGGTGGGGAGACGGCCATCGAGACGAAAGCTGACCTGATGAGTGCTGCCACCGCCGTCGAACTCCGCAACGTGACGCTTGCCTATGGCAATTTCGTCGCGGTTGATAATGTCAGCTTGTCGATCGCCAGGGGTAAGTTCGTAACGCTGCTGGGGCCCTCTGGCTGCGGCAAGACGACGATCCTGCGGTCGATTGCCGGTCTTGTGCAGCCGACAAGCGGTGAGATCGAAGTGGCGGGGCGCCGCATCGACAACATTCCCATTCACAAGCGCAACATCGGGCTGGTGTTCCAGAACTATGCGCTGTTCCCGCACAAGTCGGTGTTCGATAACATTGCCTTCGGCCTCAAGTACCGCAATGTCGAAAAATCCGTCATCGCCCAGAAGGTGAAGCGGGCGCTTGATATGGTGCGCCTGCCCGGCGTCGAAAAGAAGCTGCCGTCCGAAATGTCGGGCGGCCAGCAGCAGCGGATTGCCTTGGCCCGTGCCATCGTCATCGAGCCCGACGTGCTGCTGCTCGACGAGCCGCTCTCGGCCCTTGATGCAAACTTGCGCGAGGAGATGCGCACTGAACTCAAGACCATCCAGCGCGAAGTCGGCATCACCACCATCTTCGTGACACATGACCAGGAAGAAGCACTCGCCATGTCGGACCGCGTCGTGGTCATGAACAAGGGCATCATCGAGCAGCAAGGCTCGCCGGAGGATGTCTACCGGCGGCCGGAATCGCGCTTCGTCGCTACATTCCTCGGCCAATCGAACCTGCTGCCCGGCAAGATCGCTTCAGTGGTGGGCGGCATCGCCACGCTGCACCTCGACAACGGACAACAGATCGCGGCCACCGCACCCGCGGCGGCGAAGAAAGGCATGGCCGTTACCGCGGTCGTCCGTGCACAGAAGGTTGTAGTCGGAGGGGCCGGCGGCATTCAGGGCAAGATCGTCTCGGTGTCCTATCTCGGCGGCACGGCCGCCTATTTTATCGATGTCGCAGGTCAACGCCTGCAGTCGATCTCAACCATCGAGGACCGCATCTGGCGCGAGGGTGAACCCGTCTCGATTACCATCGCGCCGTCCGATTGCCAACTCCTCGACGAGACCGGTCACCGCCTCTACTGACGTGGATACACAGTCAATCGGACGATAGCTGTAGTCGTAACGGTAGAGCTCCAATCCATCCGGACGTTAAGCCCTGAGGCGGTTGCCGCGCTGGAAAAACCCAAGGGTACGATTCCGGGCGGCATGGATCGCTGCCAATAATTGAAGATGGGCTGAGACTCGACGAGATGGCCGAGATCATGTCCCCAAGCGTGGTGTAACTTAGTGACCGCCATGGTACGGTGGCAGGGTTGAGCCGACTGTGCTGCCGGGACTGCCGAGAGCATGGCGACAGGATCATCACACAAAGGTGCCATGGTCTTAACGGCCAGGTAGCCGGCGGGCTGGAACGCACATTCGTCGATGTGTTCGAGCAGCAATGCGCCGACGAGCTGCCGCGTAGACCACCGGGTGTTTCTAGCTTAGTCGCCAAATGTGGCAAACCATACGTTTTGGCATGAGGTGAAATAGGACGTTAGTCCGATTGTTCGTGATTCAGGGCATTTGAGGACTATCTGCACGACAACAAATTGCCACTGAGGGGTATGACCGCTGTGGTGGCAATCACCCGTCTCAAGGCTTTCATTTACCTGTCCGGTCACGCGTATACGGCAGCCTCCGGCAAGCTCGATCTCGATCAGGCCATGATCGGCACCGGCACAAATGTCGGCGCCAGCTTTCGTGGGCATTTCTTGCCAACAATATCTGCCTCACGCCGCCAGCGGAACACTAGGCCGGCAGCCAACCGACCAGCGCTACGACAATGCATATCTTTTCGGTGCGATCTGCTCAGCAGTGCAAGTCATTGCAGCCCGTGTTCTGAGAGCTCTTCGACGAACCGTGCTTCAAAAGCTCTTGCCATCCCGGCGTAGGGGCGATCGGCTGCCTTGAAGGCCATATCAAACCTGTCACGGTGTGCTTGTAGCCTCGCGGAAAGCCTGAGATGAATCGCCCCCCGACTGGCGCTTCTACAAGATCAAGCATCGTATCCACGACAGCTCCGAGAAGGAGCTGCATCTCCTTGATGCGCGCCATGCGCTCGCGCACCAGCCTCGCGCGGTTCAGCCCATAGACGGCAATCGATGCCTTTGCATAGGAATCCTCTGCCCCGTCAACGCGACGTGGGCTCAAAGAAGCGCTGATAAACGCGGCGTCCCATAGTTTGTGCTGCGGGTCCCATTCAAAAACCCACTCAAGATGATTGCGGGGATCGCGTTCGCATGGATTGATCAGAAGCGGGTCCTCGTTGGAAACGTCTCCGTTTTCTTGATCGGTCCAGTTGTTGCCGCTCAAAGGAAAGGAATTAGCTTTGCCAGTGAGGAATTGAGGTTCAACTAGCCAAAGACGCTCAAACTCTTCCAACGTCATTGTCGGGCGGTAGGTGAGCTGCCGCCGCCGCTGATTACAAGGAGGGCAACTGGGGAGGAGATTTGACCATTTTGCGGCCAACCACCAATAGCCTGGGTGTTGAGGAGCCTCAGCAACGCCACCTTTTGGGCGAAAGTGCTCTACGTTCCGTGAATCAACCGCCCGATAGGTGCTCTCGCAGTAGGCGCATTTTTCGTAAAACAAAGTGTCCAACGCAAGGCACACCGCCCATACCTTGTAGCGTGCAAATGGATACGCTTTCGTCGGGGTGGGAATCTGACCATAGTAAGCGCGCGCGCTCAAGCTCGCC
>JANLTS010000013.1:0-11802 GCA_031363045.1 Hyphomicrobiales bacterium | reverse complement strand
GACACCGCCATGGCCGAAACCATAGCCATAACCGCCAAAGCGTCCACTGAAACCGCCAAGCAGGAATATGACAAGGATGATAATGAGAATGGTTCCAAGAGACATGATTTCACTTTCCTTCTGCACCAGCAGCGCTCACCTTCTGGGCAGTCCTTGTTGCGGTTTCGCTAAGCTGCAACTGGGCGCCCGCGGCACTTTCGGACGCCAGCCGCGCCACCGTTTCCGACAATGTGATGACGTCAGCACGCAGCCGCTCAAGATGCTGGCCGATATCGTCCTGGTTCTTGAGATTGGAAACACCCACCATGGTAACTCGCTTTGCTGACGAGTTCCTGACTTCTGTGACAAGCACCAAGACATCACTTTACCGTGGCCATCGCAATGACCAAGGTCAACGTGAGATATTATCAGTGCCGAATGGTATATGCTGGCTCCAGCACGGCGGAGGCCTTGTCAGAGGTATGTATCAATTCTGGTTGGCAAAGCTCTTGTGTGACTACTGCGCACGTGCTTGCATCTCCAACCATCGCGCATTTCCCACGCAATTGCAGATTTGTTTATGGGCCAGTGCGGATCAGACGGAAGGCAATTAGCTTGCGCAGTCTCGAAGAGAAGGCTTTCCTGCTGCTGGTCGCCGCAACGTCCATGGCCTTCCTGTGGATTCTCTGGCCATTTTACGGCGCAATTCTTTGGGGCACTGTGCTGGCCATCATGTTTGCGCCGTTGTACCGCAATCTGTCGGGCCCCAAGCGGCAGCGGCCAAACCGTGCCGCTCTCGCCACAATTCTGATCATCGCCTTATTGGTCATTCTGCCATTGACAGCGATTGCCGCCTCGCTGGTGCAGGAAGCGGCAAGCCTGTTTGAGCGGATACAGTCGGGTGAACTGGATTTCGCGAAGCTGTTCCGGCAAGCGGCCGACGGTTTGCCCGCCGGGTCGAAAGATCTGTTGAAGCGGCTCGGCCTGGCCAACCTCGGCGCTGTGCAGGATAAGTTGGCCCTTGGCCTCCGCGAGGGCAGCCAGTTTCTGGCCACGCAGGTTATTGGCATCGGCCAGGCCACGGTTCAGTTTATCGCCAGCTTTTTTCTCATGATGTATCTGCTTTTCTTTCTTCTGCGCGATGGCGATGCAATCATCAAGATCATTGGGAACACAGTCCCACTTCGCACCGGGCAGCAGCGCGCGCTGTTGTCCAAGTTCACCACGGTCATTCGTGCCACGGTCAAGGGCGATATCCTCGTCGCATTATTGCAAGGCACACTCGGCGGCCTGATCTTCTGGTTTCTGGGCATCCACGCGCCGCTGTTGTGGGGCGTCCTGATGGCGTTTTTGTCGCTCCTGCCGGTTATTGGTGCCGGTCTTATCTGGCTTCCGGTTGCTCTCTACCTGCTGGCGACCGGTGCCATATGGCAGGGCGTGGTTCTGATCGTCTTTGGCGCCCTCGTCATCGGACTGGTCGATAATCTCTTGCGCCCCGCCCTGGTCGGCAAGGACACCAAAATGCCCGACTACCTGGTGCTGGTTTCGACCCTTGGCGGCCTGGAAGTATTCGGGATCAACGGCTTCGTCATCGGACCGGCAATCGCCGCGATGTTTGTGGCAGTGTGGACGATTTTTTCAGCCTCGCGGCTGGAGAGCGGCAAGGAGCCGTAAATTGGCCTCTCTTCCAACAGCCAAGAGCTGCAGACCGATCTGGTCACTTCGAGACGCTACCACCCGCGATTGCCCGATTCGACTGATGAGGGGTTGATCCAAACACTCTTCTTCGAGTCGAGGAATTGTTTCAACCAAGTTTAACGCTTGACGTTAATAACGACATTCATTATTATCGTTTCTCATGATTAAGTCGTTCCGCTCCAAGGACGCCGAACGTCTGTTCCATCTGGATCACATCCGCAAATGGGCGTCCATTGAACGGCAGTCCCTCCGCAAGCTCGTGCAACTGGATCTGGCCCGGAACCTGGACGACCTGCGCGCGCCACCGGGCAACCGGCTGGAAGCCCTGAGCGGTGATCGCAAGGGGCAATGGAGCATCCGGATTAACGGCCAGTTTCGCATCTGCTTCCGATGGACCGCCGATGGCCCGGAGGAGGTCGAAATCGTCGACTATCATTGAGGACCCCATATGACAAAACAACTTGCCCCTGTCTCACCCGGTGAAATGCTGCTTGAGGAGTTTCTAACTCCGCTTGGCATGAGCAAGTACCGGCTTGCCAAGAGCATCGGTGTGCCCGCCCAGCGGATCGGCGACATCGTATCGGGCAAGCGCGGCATCACCGCCGCCACCGATTTGCGCCTCTGCCGCTTCTTCGGTCTCACAGACGGCTGGTGGCTGAGGCTGCAGTCGGATTACGACACGAAAATCGCAAAGAAAGCGTTGGCTGGCGAACTCAAAAAGATCACGCCTCTGGCGCGGGCGGCGTGAAGGACGACAAACTAAAGTGAGTTGCAAATCGCGCGGGTGGCCATATGGTGAGGCATCCGGTCGTCAATTTGGGTGGGTTCTCCGATGTTCCAAATGCTCAAGTGCCAAAACTCAGCTGCGAAGATGCGAAATCTGAGGCAGAAAGTGAAGGTGTTTATCACCTGCACAATGTTGGTTGGTCTTGCCAACATCTCAACTGTATCGGCAGCTGCTAAGCCTGATCCAGGCGGGAATGCTATGCCCAAAGGAGACTTAACATACGAAGGTTTTATACAGATTATTTCTAATTTACTTGATATTCCTACCGCGGAACCTCCTGAACGACTTTTCCAAAAGTCAGCGGAAAAAACCGCTGTCGTGCAGTTTCCCGGCCAAATATTCCATGGCGTCTATCAAACCTATAACCGTGATTTCACCATCGAGCCCGGCGAACCGACGCTTTATGGGAAAATGCAGCGCACCGCTTGGCGAAGCTATGTCGCCAATCGCACCGGCATCATAACTTTCAATACCTATGGCTCGGCGATCTTTGGCGAAGTGCCCGATACGGTTCTGGCGGTTTACCGGGTTGACACGACCAACCAGTTGTCGAAGATCGTGGTGAGCGACAACACTGACGTGGCAGGCGGCGGCAAGAAAACCAGCTTCGTGCAATTCGCCGCCGTGAAGGGCGCCGAATACGCCATTCAGATCGGCAGCAAGGATGAAACCGGGCTCGATGTGTTGCTCACCGGCTTTTCACTTCCCCCCGAAGGCGGGCTCACGGTGCAGCCGGTTTCACCCTATGGCGGCTATATTTACACCTGCAACGCCAACGTCGGTAACCAGTGCCAGGACGCCAGCTACGTGGTTTACAACGCCACGCCGGAGCCGCTCGAGGTCAAGGCCACCAGCAGTCTGGGGCCAGGCGTCGTGTTGCCCCTGCCCTTCTCGCTGGCGCCCGGTGCTGCCGCCGTCAAGACATTCACCTTCCCGGCGGGCTTCGGCGGCAACGCGGCGCACGTCATCAGTGGCGGCTTCACATTCACCGGCAAGGCAAACTCAGTCCTTAAAGCCCGAACCACTGTGGCGGCCATCGTAGCCCTGGGTGCGGTGGGCGCACCTGCTGCCACGTTGAAGATCAAGTCAGAGTCAAAGCTCCTGTCCGGCCCGACCGGCACACTGTTCGTCTATGGGATGGCGGTCACCAATGCCGGAACAGCCGATTTGAGCGGTTGCTATGTGGCGAACACCGATCCTGTCGTCGAGCGGGTCTGGGCGGAATATGATCCGCTGACGCGGGAATACACCAGCGAGCCTTATGCGCCGTTCGCTATCAAGCGCGGCAAGACCGTCAACATCGCCGTCGGCATCCGCTCGATGCGGGACCGCATCGCCGATCAAGACGACAGTCCCCTGTTTGGCATTGCCTGTACCAGCGCTGCCGGCTTTCCGGTGCCGGGAAGGCTCGATCTCACCAACAAGGTGCAATTCTCCTCGTTGGTAAAGAAACTGACTCCAATCACTTATGTCGGCAGTTCGCCCGCAGCGGGAATACTTGCGGTGCCACCCTCCGGCAAAGTGATGACGGCGACGTTCCGCAATGAAAGTAGCACGGCCGAGACGTTCACCATCAAACTGGCGGAGCGATCGATCTATCCGCTGGGCGATCCCAAACGCTTTCCCATGGCGGTCTGCCTGGCCGATGTCTTGGACAACAAGTGCCTCGCATCAACGGCGGCCGAATTGACGCTCAAGGTCCAGGCCGGGAAAACCTTTTCTGTGAAAGTCGGGGTCAAATCTCCCGGCGAAGCGCCTGGGTTCAGCCCGGAGAATATCGGCTTGGTGCTGACCGTCGAACAACCCTATGACAAGAGCGATCCGTTCTCGTTCAAGGTACCCATCAGTGGCTTCAGCAAGGCGCTGAAGCGGCTGTAACCCAGCATGGCCGTGATGATATGTTTGGGCCGCATTGGCAATGTTGCGATAGCAGCGGTTTCACGCAGTGGATTTTGATTCCGTTTGCAGGTGTCCCCTCCCGCGGCGCCGGAGAGGGTAAGTGGGAAGGAGTTCAGCTGCGTTTCAGGGCGTGGTTGACGCCTGATTGCACCGCCTTGAGGCTCGCCACGCGAGGTACCTGACAACTGCAAGACCAAACGCTCCCGCAGTTGCTTTCTGTGCATAAATGCAAAGTTACCATCCGCCTGACCGCCGCTCAAACAACCTGCCGGATTCGGTCGAAGGCGACGCAATTGGCAGAGCCGTGCCGGGCCCTTGACTGCCGATAAAGTCCGTATAGGTTCCTACTGCCTGTACATCCCGTTTCCGTCCAGCGGAATTCGAGCGGTGGAAAGCGATGGTGACAATTTAGTGTTGGAGAACCAACGATGCTGGATGAAATTTTCGTCATCAACCTGATCGCCAACGACGGCGATACCGTCGTCAAGGAGGAGGAATTTCCCAATCCCAACTGGCTGGTGCTGACCGGGTCGTTTGATGAGATCTGCGAAATCCAGTTGAGCTGGGAGACGAGTCTCGGCACCACCATCAAGAGTTCAGGCATCTATTACGTCAAGACCGGTGACACCGTGGTCGGCAGCCGTGTGATCGTTAATGCGCTGGTCGAGAACGCCAGGGGGTCCGACGGCAAGGATTTCATCCAGGGCAATGAAGTTTCGAACATCATCTATGGCGACTACACGGCCGATGGCGCCGGTGGCGACGACATTCTGTGGGGTGCCGCCGGCAATGATGAAATGTATGGCGGCGACGGACAGGACGAAGTCGCGGGCGGTGAGGATAACGACGTTCTTTACGGCAATGACGGCAACGACATTATGAACGGCGATTCCGGCATCGACCGGATCGAAGGCGGCGTCGGAGCCGATGATCTCTCCGGTGGATCGGACGCCGGTGACACCGTGGCATATACAAATTCGGACGCCGGCGTGACGGTCCGCTTAACGGCCGGAGATTCTACCACAGGCCGCGGCGGTGATGCGGCGGGTGACACGATCCGTGGGTTTACCGGCGTGATCGGCAGTGCATTTGACGACAATATCAAGGACACCGTCGTGGGCTCGGTCGGTTCCGGCCAGAACGACAACACCTTCGAAGGCGGTGACGGCCATGACCGGCTGGTTCTCGGCGGCGGCAACGACAGAGGCCTTGGCGGCAAGGGCGACGACGACATCCTCGGCGGCCTCGGAGAAGACATCATTGAGGCCGGCGATGGCAACGACTATTGCGACGGCGGCGAAAACGACGATCAGTTATGGGGGGAATCCGGCAACGACGCCTTGCTGGGCCGGGGCGGCAAGGACCGTCTGTTCGGCGGCGAAGGAGATGATCGCCTGCTTGGCGGCGACGGCGCTGACCGGCTGCTCGGACTGGATGATAACGACCTGTTGCGCGGCGAGTCAGGTGCCGACGAGCTGTCCGGCGGCTCCGGCTTGGATCGGCTCATTGGAGGAAGCGGGCCCGATGAGCTGTCGGGCGGCGGTGACGCTGATACCTTTGTATTCACCGATATTTCCGACAGCGGCATCACGGATTTGACGCGTGACACCATCACCGACTTTAAACGCAACGAGGGCGACAAGATCGATCTCTCGGGCATCGACGCCAATCCATCAAAGGCCGGCAACAACGCCTTTGTGTTCTTGGACGCTGCCAGTTTCAGCGGCACCCCAGGCGAATTGCGATTGGTCAGCCATCCGGACGGCCTCCTCGTCCTGCTCAATATTGACACTGACCGCGCTGCTGAAATGACGATCCTCGTCACAGATAAAATCTTACTCCTCGAAACCGACTTCATCTTGTAGGGTGGCGTACGAACTCCGAGCCTGGCATCGCGGCCCCACTCCCGCATGGCGCAGGGCTGTCCGGGCAATGAGTCAAAGCGTCCGGCGCCGAAACCGTGCGCCAGCTCCAATCCGCGCTTCCCTCTGTGGATTATCTACGGTAATCCGGTAGAGTTACATATGATTGCAGGCGGGGCATGGACTTTCTTCTCGGTATTAATCCACTTTACGTGCTGTCGGGCGTCGTCGTCGGCGCGCTGGTGGGGTTCACAGGAGTCGGCGGCGGTTCGCTGATGACGCCACTTCTCATCCTCGCCTTCGGCGTGAGCCCGACCAGTGCCGTCGGCACTGACCTGCTCTATGCCGCCGCCACCAAGTCGGCGGGCACCGCGGTTCATGGCTTCAACAAGACCATCGACTGGAACGTCGTCTTCCGCCTGGCCAGTGGCAGCGTGCCGGCGACCATTGTCACCGTCGCCTTCCTCTATTGGCTGGGCATTGAGGGCAAATCCGCCCAGGCGCTGATCACCAAAGTCCTGGCCGTGGCGATCCTGCTGACCGCGCTCTCGCTGCTTCTGCGCAAACCGCTGATGCGGCTCTATGACCGCCGCATCGGCGAACTCAATCCCAGGGTCGCCATGCCGCTGACGGTGATGGTCGGCGGCCTCCTGGGCGTCATGGTCACCATTTCGTCGGTCGGCGCCGGGGCCATCGGCGTCACCGCGCTGGTCTTCCTTTACCCCAAAATGCCGATGCAGCGCATCGTCGGCTCGGATATTGCCCACGCCGTGCCCCTGGCCCTCCTCGCCGGTCTCGGGCACTCGGTTCTCGGCACCATCGATTTCGTCATCCTGGGCTCGCTGCTGATCGGCTCCATCCCGGCCATCATCATCGCCAGCATGGCTGCGGCGCGTGTCTCGGAGAACGCCATCCGCATCGCCTTGGCCCTCGTCCTTCTTGCCGTCTGTGCGAAGTTGCTGTTCTTTTAACCGGAGAAACGGCGGGATGTCGTTCCCGCCGCCTCAACCCGATCGTCCTGCCAGGCCGGTTAGCGCCCGCCGCCTTCGTCGTCGAAAATGTTCCTGAACCGCGATACGGTTCCTGGCTGCGCATCGGCGCGCATCGCCTCCAGTGTGGCAGTGCTCATCTCGAGCGCCGCCGTACCCCGGAAGATGACGATGATCGCCTTTTTCATCTGCTCGACATCAAGGCCGCCGTGTCCATGCGAACCATGATCGCCGTGATCATCGCCACCATGCGCCACCGGCCCCTCCCACGGGTCATCGACATTCACCCACTTGCCGTCTTTCTCAAACCAACTGACGTCCTTGAAGGTGCGGCGCTTCACGGCGCCGGGCCTGGCGCTGTCCTGAGCGCGGAACCAGTCCTCGATGCGATTGTCGACCCAGCCATGAATCCGCCAGAACACCGGATTGATGTGCGACGAGAATGTCGCCCCCAGATGATCGTTCTCAGGCGCAAACCAGCGCGGGTCGAAGTCGTCGTTTACACGTCCTTGCGGCACCGCCAGGCCAGTTGCCGGATCGCGCTGTACGGACGTCCAACGCATGTGCATCCAGTTGTGGATACTCCATTCGATGAAACCGCCCAATTGGCCGAGCGTCACGGTTTCGAGCCACGCAGGGTTGGTATATTGCGCTTCCCACACCCGGAAACGGCCGGCGTAGGTGGCGGAGCTGCGCAGCGACACGAGCCAAGACGTCAGCGAAGCATTGCCGGGATCAATCCATGCTGGCGGCACGGCATAGCCGTCGAGGTTGCCGATGGAACTCTTTTTCCGGTTGGCCGCAAAGTCAGAAAGCACGCGAGGTTCGGGCAATTCAACCCAACCTCCAGGCGCCGCAGCGCCAGCAATGTCTTTCACCGCCTTGATCATGCGGCGGTGCATGAACAGAAAGTCTTCGCCGGAGTGGTTGGAGTAGTGATGCGGACTGAAGCCCGCCGGGCGCTCGGCATTGGCAGGTCCCGGTTGCCAGTTGTTCTGCCTGAGCCACGCCTTTTGCTCAGGCGAGAGATCGTCCCACTCATCACGGCTGGCATGCCAAAGCTGGTGATGCAAACGCATGACCGGGCTGGCCAACATCTGCACCACGGCGGACGGCAAGGGCGTGGCGATCCGCGGTTCGGTGAAACCGTGCTTGACCGCATAGAAAGTATAAGTGGCCCCGGCCGCCGCGCCATCATGTTCCACCACCCGCATCACCGTGCCGGTGAGCGTCGGCCGCTGTACGCTGGCCGGATTGAAACCCGGCTGGCGCGGCCATTTGGGTGTGAGAACGCAGTGATAGTCATAGATCCACTTTTCCCAGGCCGAGCCGTTCCGCCCCGTGGCGCGGAATGTCAGCGTGACGGGATTGCCCTCTGTGTATGTCCCCGCCACCAACAGGAATGGATAGGGCTTGCCATTGCCATCGGTGGCGGGTGTTGGATCAAGCCGTTCTCCCAGATGGCCGAAGACACGGCCATTTGCCGGGTCAATATCCAGGTAAAGCTCGGCCTCCCAGAGCTTGATGCCGCCTGGCGGCTCGGCACCACCCACGGCGTTGAAAAAGCTACGATACGTCCAGACGCCGCGAAGTGACTCCACGATCCGTCCTCCCATCAAGAGGTTAATTTGCAGACTTGTTTGGCTTCAGACGGACGGCGGCTCAGCCGCCGCGCAGACTGCCCCGCAGCTGGACAGGCCCCCTGCCGCATTGGCACAGCGGGCAATGCTCGGCGGCAAAGCCGTCCAGCAAGTCATAGCCCGCCATCACCTTCGGCCCGCCCATCATCGCGCTGAACGGCATCACCAGCTTGATCGGCGTGCCGTTGATGTGCGTCAGCTCGTTTCGCCACACGGCCTGATAGAGCCGCTTCAGATCGACCCGGTCCTCGTTGGTGAGTTCGCTTTGGCTGCCATAGTTCATGATCGAGAACGGCCGGTGCGAACCGAACACCTCGCTGGGCCACGCCGTTTCGCTCACCTGCGCGAAGAAATGCCTCAGTCCGAAAACGTGGCCGAGCTCGTGCGCCAGCGTGTCGATCTGCTCCTTGCGAGTCTGCGCAAACATCCTTGGATAGATGACCAGCTCGTGGCGCCCGCCATCGGGAAAGAAGGCACTTGCCAGCACACAACCGCTGTCGGTGCAATCATCGGCATTGCGCATCACCACTTCGAAGTCCCAAGCCTCCTGGCGCTCGGAAAATTGCACCGGCACCGCATCGCCCCACAGCAGCAGGGCCTCACCCATGAGTGTGCGGACCGCCGCCTTGGCGGCGGCAACATTCGTAAAGCCGGCCATCGACCGCTCCTGAAACCGCCAGCGCAGCGTGGTGTCCTTGGCCCACAGCGGGATAAACCCCTCAGAGGCATCCAATACGATTTCAAGCGGCGATTTGCCCTTGGGGGTCGGCAGACCACGCGAATCGGTATTGCAGACGACCTTGTCGCCATAGACATGGGTCTGATCTTTTTTGGCCTCCGCCATGCTGGCGGCCGGGCGCATGCCAAACGCATCGCTCTTCCTGGCGGGTGCAGTTTTGATCGCGGCAGTTTTGCTGGACTTGGGTTTCTTCATGACGACCTTCCCTGGGCTTTGGGATGTTGCTCACCAAAGCGCTCGACTAGAAGCGGCCCTGAGGTGACATTAGCACATCTCATGCCGCTAGGTCAACTGACCTACGGTACTAAACGGGGTGATTTCGAATGTGATCACCAAAAAGCAAAGGTCCAATGAAATCTAAAACGCTACTGAGTTGAACCTCAATAGCCGCCCGTTGCAGTGCACTCAGCAACCCGGTTGGTCAAGTCTTGCGCGCAGACTGGAGACCGCGGCCCCGGAGCTATTCTATCGCCATAAACGCGCTTGATCAGATCATCAGGTTAACCCATGATGACCAGCAAGTGCAGCATATTTGGGAATGTCAGTTGACCTGATTTCGCCAGAAGGGGACATTCTCGGAATGTATCGGAAACACGTCACTTTGGCGCTGACGATGCTGTTCTGCATCTTCACAAGCTCCTTCGGCAATGCCCAGCAAAGCGATGACGCGGACTTGGACCTTGCATTGCGGCTCGCGGTCTTGCTGCAATCGGCTCGCGCCGTCATCGGGGCAGAACAGGCGTTGATCAACAATCCGGTGATCGGTGACAAGGGCCTATCCGGCAAGGAGGTACTCGCCCGCGCCACCGAGGTTTACAAGGTTAAAAAAGGTGCTCCGATCCTGAGTGATGCAATGGACGCACGCGAGACACAGCTGGTCGAGGCGATGATGGCCTCGATCTCCGAGGTGATGGATGCCAATGCCGGTTCGATCAACCGGGAGGGCGTAGCCTTCAAAGGCTTCGTACCGGCGGTCTTTGGAAGACTGGTGACCGAGGCGTTCAGCGGCAAAGTGGGCGATCGCGCTCAAATCAAGGTCACGGCACCGGCCAATCTGGTGCGTAATCGCAAGTCCCGGCCAGACGAATGGGAAAACCAGGTCATCACCGAGAAACTGCTGTCGCCGGATTGGAAGATCGGCGCAGTGTATTCGAGCCTCACGGAGGCATCTGGCCGCCCGGCGTTCCGGGTCATGGTACCCGAGTACTATAGCAAAGGCTGCCTGTCGTGCCACGGCGCTCCGGCTGGCGAGGTCGATATCACTGGGTACCCGAAAGAAGGTGGCGCTCTGGACGATCTCGGTGGCGTGATCAGCATCAAGCTGTTCCGATAAGATCAGGCATGACACCGAAGAATCAGGGATAGTTACTTTGCTGGGACGGATGTCAATTCTTGCGCGCCTGGCGTTTCTCGCCGCCGTCCTGTTGGTGGTTCTCATTGGATCGAACGCCTACCTCGCACAACGCCTTTCGCGAAACGCCGATGCCATTGCTCATGAGGTGGAAAAGGTCAGCGAACTGCGGAAGGCCAATTCCGTTGTCACCCGCTTCGGCGAGTTCAAATACTGGCTCTCCGATCTGGCCGTCAGCTTGCTCATGCGGTCGGAAAACAATGCCAATGCTGCTCATGACGCGCTGATTGCCGATCTCGGAGCGCTGGAACCGATTGCTGCCGACAGCGTGGCGTTGATCCGCAACGAAGTGGCAGAGCTGCGGCGGCAGGCAATGCTCGCGGTCGATGCCTACAGTCAGGACCAGCGGGTGCTTGGCAATTCTCTCGTGGCGCAGGGCCAGATCCACATTCTGAAGGTCGATGCCGAACTGACCAGGCTGGTCGACCGGCTCGAGGCCCAGGCAATTGCAACAGGGCAAGAGGCGCTTGCCTCGGCAACGTCGGCAGGTACCCGCGCCACGCAGATTTCGGTGCTGGCTGCCATCGGCGGATTCATTCTGACACTGCTTGTCATTGGCTCGATTACCAAACCCCTGCGCCGGGTGATGGAAGCGATGACGGCGATCACCGACGGAAACCTCGACACACAGATCCCCGAGGCTGGCCGCGATGAAGTTGGGGCGATGAGCCGGACTCTTGGCTTGTTCCGCGACAGTTTGCGCGAACGCCATGCGCTTGCGCAAAAGCAGCAGGAACTGGTCAAGAGCCTTGCCGAGGCGCGCGATGAGGCCATGCGGGCCACCACCGCCAAGAGTCA
>JANLTS010000438.1:0-4509 GCA_031363045.1 Hyphomicrobiales bacterium | reverse complement strand
CGCGTCATTGCGTACTCGACTTGCTCGCAATTGGGTTACATGTTTGTGGCCTTGGGCGTCGGCGCTTATGGCGTCGGCATCTTTCACCTTTTCACCCACGCCTTCTTCAAGGCGCTGCTGTTCTTAGGGTCCGGCTCGGTGATCCACGCCATGTCGGGCGAACAGGATATGCGCAGGATGGGTGGCCTCGCACCGCATATCCGCGTTACCTGGGCGATGATGGTGATCGGCAATCTGGCGCTGACGGGCTTTCCCCTCACAGCAGGTTACTTCTCCAAGGACGCGATCATCGAAGCGACCTTCGCTTCGGGCTGGGGTGTTGCGTTCTGGATGCTGGTTGTCGCCGCATTCTGCACGTCATTCTATTCCTGGCGCCTGGCCTTCATGACGTTCAGCGGGCCACCGCGCGCCGACAAGGAAACCAAGGGCCAAGTGCACGAGAGCCCCAGCACGATGCTGATCCCGCTCTATGCGCTGGCGGTTGGCGCGCTGGTCGCGGGCTTCGTGTTCAAGGACTATTTCATTGGCCACGAGTACAATGAATTCTGGCACGGTGCTGTGGCCGACAACGAGATCATGCACAAGTTCCATGATGTGCCGGGCTGGGTTGTTGCATCGCCCTTCATCGCCATGGTGCTGGGCTTGGCGTTGGCCTACCTGTTCTATATCCGCAACACGGCGCTGCCTGTGAAACTCGCCGAGCAACATTGGCCAATTTACAAGTTCCTTTTGAACAAGTGGTATTTCGACGAACTCTATGACCTGATCTTCGTGCGTCCCGCCATGTGGATTGGCCGCTTCTTCTGGAAGAAGGGCGATGGCACTGTCATCGATGGCTTCGGGCCGGATGGCATCTCGAGTGTCGTCGGCGATGTCACCAAGGGCGTGGTCAAGCTGCAGACCGGCTATCTCTACCACTATGCCTTTGCCATGATGATCGGCATCGCCGCCTTGATTTCCTGGTTTGCATTCGGGGGCGCACACTGATGTCGAGCTGGCCCATTCTTTCGGTTGTCACCTTCCTGCCGCTGCTCGGTGTGCTGTTCCTCTTGACCGTGCGCGGTGAAGACGAAACCGCAAACCGCAACATCCGCTGGGGTGCTCTGTGGACGACGATCATCACCTTCCTGCTGTCGCTTTTCATCTGGGGTGGCTTTGACAACAACGCCGCCGGATTCCAGTTCGTCGAGAAGCATGACTGGCTGGGAGGTGCGGCCTCCTACCAGATGGGCGTCGATGGCATTTCCATGCCCTTCGTCATCCTCACCACCTTCCTGATGCCGATCTGCATTCTCGCCAGCTGGCATGTCACGAAGCGCGTCAAGGAATACATGATCGCATTCCTGGTGCTCGAAACGCTGATGGTCGGCGTCTTCTGTTCGCTCGACCTGGTGCTGTTCTACCTGTTCTTTGAAGCGGGCCTGATCCCGATGTTCCTGATCATCGGCATCTGGGGCGGTGCGCGCCGCGTCTATGCCAGCTTCAAGTTCTTCCTTTATACGCTGCTTGGCTCGGTGCTGATGCTGCTGGCCATCATCTATATGTATTGGGCTTCCGGCACGACCGACATCATCGTCCTCCTCGCCAATCCCGGCTTCACCAAGGAAGCCCAGACTTGGCTGTGGCTGGCCTTCTTCGCTTCCTTCGCTGTGAAGATGCCGATGTGGCCGGTGCACACGTGGCTGCCAGATGCCCATGTCGAAGCGCCGACGGCAGGCTCGGTTATCCTCGCCGCCATCCTGCTGAAGATGGGCGGCTATGGCTTCCTGCGCTTCTCGCTGCCGATGTTCCCGGATGCATCCGTCTATTTCCAGAATTTCGTCTACACGCTCTCCATCATCGCCATTGTCTATACTTCGCTGGTGGCGCTGATGCAGGAGGACATGAAGAAGCTCATTGCGTATTCTTCCGTGGCCCACATGGGCTTCGTCACCATGGGCATCTTCACGCTGAACCGTCAGGGCATCGACGGCGCGATGTTCCAGATGATCAGTCACGGCCTGGTGTCGGGTGCACTCTTCCTCTGTGTCGGCGTCGTCTATGACCGCATGCACACCCGCGAGATCGCCGCCTATGGCGGGCTGGTGAAGACCATGCCGCTTTATGCTTTCACGTTCATGGTGTTCACCATGGCCAACGTCGGCCTGCCGGGGACCTCCGGCTTCGTCGGCGAATTCCTGGCGCTGATGGGGGCCTTCAAGTCAAATACCTGGGTCGCCTTCTTCGCCACCTTTGGCGTCATCCTGTCGGCGGCCTATGCACTGTGGCTCTATCGCCGGGTGATCTTCGGCAAGCTGGAAAAGCCGGCCCTGATGCATCTGCCGGACATGACGCCGCGCGAATTGATGACGCTTGGACCTCTGGTTGTCCTCACCATCTTCTTCGGTGCCTATCCAGCACCCATCCTCGACATCTTTGGCGCTTCCGTCGAAGCCATCATCACGCCGTTGAACAAGGCCACCGCCGCCGCACAAGCGCTGGCGTTTGCCGCGCTGAATTAAGGACCCGGACCCATGTGGCTTCTCGAACAGGCTGACGCTGTAGCAGTGCTGCCCGAAATCGTTCTGGCGGTGCTGAGCATGGCACTGCTGATGTTCGGGGTGTTCCGCAAGGGCGATACGTCTGATGCCGTGACGATTGGCGCGCTCGTCTCGCTGGGGCTTGCCGCGGTTCTGGTGATCTGGGGCGGCGAGGGCAAGGCCTTGGCCTTCAACGGCGCCTTCGTGACTGACACTTTCGGCCGCCTGATGAAGGTGCTGGCGTTGTTCGGCTCCGCCGTTGCCATTGCGCTGTCGGTGCATTTCATGAAGCGCGATGGCTCGCACCGCTTCGAGTATCCAATCCTCATCCTGCTGGCGACCGTCGGCATGATGATGATGATCTCCGCCAACAACTTGATTGCCCTCTACATGGGCCTCGAACTGCAGTCGCTGGCGCTCTACGTGCTGGCCGCCATCAACCGTGACTCGGCAAGGGCTTCGGAAGCGGGCCTCAAGTATTTCGTGCTGGGTGCATTGTCGTCGGGCATGCTGCTCTATGGTTCCTCGCTGGTCTATGGCTTCACCGGCTCCACCGCCTTCCCGCAGATCGCCGAATACCTGGCCACTCATGGCGCTGGCATTGGCTTGATCTTCGGTCTGGTCTTCATCATCGCTGGCCTCGCTTTCAAGATTTCCGCCGTGCCCTTCCACATGTGGACGCCTGACGTCTACGAAGGCGCCCCCACCCCGGTGACCGCCTTCTTTGCAGCGGCACCAAAAGTCGCCGCCATGGCGCTGCTGATCCGCGTGATGGTTACGCCCTTTGGCCATAGCGTTGCTGACTGGCAGCAGATCCTCGTCTTCGTGTCGATTGCCTCGATGGCCTTGGGCGCCTTTGCCGCCATTGGCCAGAGCAACATCAAGCGCCTGCTGGCTTATTCTTCCATCGGCCACATGGGCTTTGCCCTCGTCGGTCTGGCGGCTGGAACGCAAGAAGGCGTGCAGGGCGTCGTCGTCTACATGATCATCTACATGATGATGACTCTGGGCGTCTTCGCCTGCGTCATTGCCATGCGGCGCAAGGGCCATCAGGTCGAGGAGATCAGCGATCTCGCCGGACTGTCGCGTCACAACAAGCCGATGGCCTTCGTGCTCGCCATGTTGATGTTCTCGCTGGCTGGCATTCCGCCGCTGGCGGGCTTCTTCGGCAAGTATTTCGTATTTCTCGCCGCCGTTCATGCCGGGCTCTACACGCTCGCCATCATCGGCGTCATCGCTTCGGTGGTGGGTGCGTATTACTACCTGCGTATTGTCAAGATCATCTACTTCGATGAACCGGCCGAAGCTTTCGATAGCGTGGATGGCGAAGTGAAACTGGTGGCCTATACGGCAGGTGCCTTCAACGTCCTCTTCGTCATTCCGTGGATCGCCGCACCATTGATCGATCTGGCGGCGCAGGCTGCGAAGTCGCTCTATTGAGATTGGTGGCCGGATATCCGGTCCACCATTTCGAGCGCATTGATTCCACCAACGCCGAAGCCCGCAGGCTTGCCGATGACGGCGAGCGCGGGCCTGTGTGGCTGTGGGCGGATGAACAGACCGGCGGTCGTGGCCGCATGGGCCGCAACTGGGTGTCGGAGCCTGGCAATCTCTACGCAACCTTCCTGTTCTCCATTTCTGCTGATCCATCTGCCGCGACCCAGGTGAGTTTCGTGGCAGCACTGGCCGTGCATGACATGGTGACGGCGCTGCGGCCCGACCTGACCCCGCGCATCAAATGGCCCAATGACGTGCTGATCGATGGCGCCAAGTTCTGCGGCGTGCTGGCGGAAGTGGTGGGCGGCAATCCAACGCGCATCGCCATCGGCTGCGGCGTCAACATCGTGCATGCGCCTTCAGGGACGCCTTATCCGGTCACTCACCTTAATTCCCCTCCCCCTTGTGGGGAGGGGCCGGGGTGGGGGTCCGCGAGTCTGACTGGCAACCACCCCCCACCCCAACCCCTCCCCACAAGGGGGAGGGGCTTGAC
>JANLTS010000675.1:0-7570 GCA_031363045.1 Hyphomicrobiales bacterium | reverse complement strand
TTACCAGTTCCATCTTCCCCATGCTGTCTAAAGCCCTGGTGATGACGGGCTTGGAGACCGCAAGTTTCCGTGCCAGATCCCTGACTGTGTGTGGTGGCGCTTCCAGATAGATGGTGAGCAGGATGCTGATCTGCCTCACCGACAGATCAGGTTCGTCGTCCTTGACCAGCGCAAGGGCGACATCATGCCAAAGCCGCAAGGCCTGAGAGGTGGTCAACGCGACGAGCATACGAAAATCTCTGACAGACGGGCATATCGTTTCGGACCCGTATCATTCTGACGCGAATCCGGAGACCATGCAAGTTACTTCGTGAATCGCTTGGCGATGACGGCGAACAGGGCTCGCATGGCTTGCGCCTCGCCACCTTTGGGCCGCCCGGCGCGTGCCGACGGTGTCCAGGCAAAGACATCAAAATGCACATAAGCCTTCGCATTCTCGACAAACCGCTTGAGGAACAGCGCGGCCGTGATCGATCCGGCAAACCCTGAATCGCCACTGTTGTTCATGTCGGCAATGGAAGATTCAAAGAGCCGCGCATAAGGCCGCCAAAACGGCAATCGCCATACCGGATCATTCTCTTGACAGGCGGCCTGTTCGATATCTGCGGCGAGAGCGTCGTCATCCGTGTAGAATGGCGCGAGATCCGGGCCCAACGCTACGCGAGCGGCACCAGTCAGTGTTGCCATGTCGATCAGCAGATCTGGTTTTTCCGCATCGGCCAAAGCCAGTGCATCACCAAGTACCAGACGGCCTTCGGCATCCGTGTTGCCGATCTCCACCGTTATTCCTTTTCGGCTTCGCAACACGTCGCCAGGCCGGAAGGCATTTCCGGCGATGGAATTCTCAACGGCAGGGATGAGAACCCGCAGCCGAACCGGGAGTTTCGCCGCCATGATCATTTGCGCCAGACCCAGAACATTGGCGGCCCCCCCCATGTCCTTCTTCATCAGCAGCATGCCCGAAGCAGGCTTGATGTCGAGGCCGCCCGTATCGAAGCAAACGCCCTTGCCCACCAACGTCACCTTCGGCGCCTTGAGCGATCCCCAGCTGAAATCAATCAGCCTGGGCGCCCTGGGGCTAGCCTTGCCAACCGCGTGGATCATCGGGAATCCCCGTTCCAGTGCCTTGCCCGAAATGACATGCAGCTTCGCCTTGGAAGTCCTTGCAACGGCACGCGACACAGCTTCCAACTCGTCCGGCCCCATGTCCGAGGCCGGCGTATTGACCAGGTCGCGCACCAGATACGTGGCCCGGACAGATCGAAGCACGGCTTCCCGATCGACGCCCGTTGGGCAAACGAGCCGTGGAATCCTGGGTTCCACCTTGCGATATCTTCCAAACGCGTAGGCCTCCAGGCACCAGCCAAGCGCCACCAGACTGGCATGTTCTCCACCGCCATCGAGCTCATAGGTCCCTTCCGGGAGCAACCGGCAGATCTGGCCAGAACTGAACGGGTCCGTTTCCGATGCACCGGCCAAAACCGATACCAAAGCCCCCGTCTTCCCCGGCACCAGCAAGACCCTTCCGGCTTCGGCCTTGAATCCATTTGCGTCGGCCCAGGAATTCGTCGCGGCTGGGAGGGTTGAATTGCGGCGCTTCCAATCAACCGCCCTGATCAAAGACAAGGGAATACCGCGCGTGGTTGCGGGCCGGAGTATTTCGGCTGGATCAATCATGAATCGCTCCGGTTTTCCGGCATCCTATTGCAAAGTCCCATCATGGTTAATCAATTATTGACCACTGGGCCTCAATGATTTCTGGATTCACGCGGTTTCCGGAGTTCACGACATGGCGCTTGGCGGTTACTTGGCAATGATGCTGGCAATTACGGGGGCACTCGCCCTCGGCGGTTGTCAGCAGACGAACGCCAGTCTCGATGGTTCGGGCGCGCTCAAAACCGCTTCCACGGCTCCCGCATCCTTCGGGGCAACCGCTGAACTTGGCAAGAAATGGCAATCCGACCCCGCCAATATCAACAAGGGTCTCGCTTATGCCAGCGCCCTGGAATCCACCGGACAAACCGACAAACAGCTCGCCGTCTATGCCAGCCTCCATTCCGCAAATCCTGGCAACACCAACCTCGCCGCAATCTATGGCAAGAAACTCGTCAGCAACGGGCGGAGCAATGATGCAATTCCAGTCCTCGAATCAGCCGCCAGCGCCAAGGATGCCGACTGGCGTGTGCATTCAGCGCTCGGGTCCGCCTATGACCAGCAAGGGCTCTACGACAAGGCCCGCCGCAACTATCAACTCGCCCTTGCCGCCGACAAGGATAACCTGACGGTCCTCAACAACATGGGCATGTCATTCGCACTTGAGGGTAATCTCAAGCAGGCCGAGGTGACCTTCCGCCAGGCAGATGCCTTGCCCCGCTCGCGCTCCGAACCGCGCATCCGGCAGAACCTCGCCCTGGTCGTTGGCCTGCAAGGCCGCTTCGACGAAGCCAGCCAACTGGCCCGCGAGGATCTGCCGCCGGATCAGGTCGAGGCCAACATGGCCTATCTGCAAAAGATGCTGTCCCAAACCAACACCTGGCAGCAATTGGCCGGTGGCACCGGCGGCTGAGCGCGACCGGCCCCAAGCTGGAAGACGGCCGGAATGACACGAAGCGGCACTTCCGGTGCCGCTTTTTTTACAGACCGTGTTTCACGTGAAACAATTCCTATAACACCGTGAAATGCCGCAAATATTGCGTTTTCTCACGCGATTGGCCACCAGAACGGCGTGAAACGCCGCCAAAACTGACGTCTTTTGCCGTGTTTTTGACGTGTCGATGGTTGACTGTGGTCAAGTAATAAAACACATCTTAAGATAGCATAAAAATACATAGAGATACCGGAAGTGGCAAGTCACAAACACTGGTTACCCGATAGTATAACGGGACTCTCATTCTCTGCTTCCGGACGTCACCTGTCTGCGAGACCGGAAAGCCAGAGCGGCCGCCCCTTCCGTGCCTAGCCCTCAAAACCGCTTCACGCGCGCTGGGACTTTCCGGAGCAGCGTGTCGCCATTGCCGAGTTGGCCATCGGCGTTGGTGCCCCAGCAGGCGGCGGCGCCGGATGTGACATGCGCGCAACTGTGATACATCCCGGAAGAGATGGATGTGCCGTTGAAATTGGAGACGAAAACCGGTGTGTAGTAAATCTGCTGTAGCCCGTCGTTGCCGAGCGTGGCGGCCGCGAGGTTAGCTCCCCAGCATTGGACACTACCCGAACCCAGCAGCGCGCAGGTGAACTGGTTGGCTGCGGCAATGGCTCTGACGCCGCGCGTCAAGCCCACGACGGCCACTGGCTGGAGGCGTTCATCCGCTGTGCCGTCGCCCAACTGCCCGGAATTGTTCTTACCCCAGCAGATCGCCGCGCCGCCGGTTGTGAGCGCGCAGGTGTGATCGGAGATCGGAGAGGCACTGACGGCTGCCGCACCTCTGAGCCCCACAACGGCTACCGGTTTCAGCCGCTCGTCTGTCGTTCCGTCTCCCAGCTGGCGGTTTATATTGCCGCCCCAGCATTTGACGCGGCCGGTGTCTTCGACGGCGCAGGTATAGTCGCCCCCCGCCGAGATGGCGATGACCTTGGCTGACAGGCCCTTGACGGAAACGGGGGCGAGGCGCAGCGTTTTCGTGCCATCGCCAAGCTGACCGGTAGCGTTCCAGCCCCAGCACTTGACGCCGCCCGACTTTGTGATGGCACAGGTATGGTCCCCTCCGGCGGTAACGGCAATCGCCCCGCTGCTCAGGCCAAGGACGAAGGCCGGCGTATAGCGGTCCAACGCCAAGCCGTCGCCAAGTGCACCGACAATGCCCCGGCCCCAACACTTGATTCCGCCGTTACTGGTGAGAACGCAGGTGTGGTCGCTGCCCGCCGCAACCGACTTCAAACCGCCGCCCAAGCTCAGCACCGGCCCCGCCGTCAAACGATCGGTCTGCGTTCCGTCACCGAGCTGGCCACGCGTGTTGTCGCCCCAGCACTTGACGCGGTTGGTCTCGGTCAAGGCACAGGTATGATAACTCCCCGCCGCCATCCGCTTGAGGCGCGGATTGGCGACGGCCTTGGCCTCTGGTGAGGCTTGGTCTTGCGCATATGCCGCGGGCAATGCGGAAAGACCGATGCAGAACACCAAGGTGGTGGCGAGCAATCTCATGGCGGTTTCCATTTTGTTGTGCCGCTCAATCGGACGCGCGGCTGTCGCCGAGCGCGAAGGTTGGGCCGCCCGCCCACGAAGCAGGCTTCGATGTGGACGGCGCCGCTGCCAGTCTCGCGCCGCCGCCAGGCAAGGTCTTGATGATGACGTTGTCGGCGTCGAAGGTGCCGCCGTTCGCGGGTCGATTGGACGCGAATTCCGTATACAGAGCAACAGCGCCGGTTTGATAGGTACCGTCGTTCGGCCGCGAGCAGATTTGCGTGCCGTTGAGAAAGAACGTGAGTTTTTCGGCGTCGCTGACCGCTCTTATCTTGTTCACCTCCTGGTCTCTGATCGGTGCGCCGGAAACAACGTTGCAAACCGAAGATCCAACGCCGTCGTCGACCCTGGAGATTCCGGCCGTTGAGTAGGTTTGCAAGGTGATGATTGAGGAATACCTGTAGTAGTAGAACAGATAACCCGAATACTTGCGGGTCTGATGGTCGAATTTCATGTTGAGTATGACGCCGCCAATTCCCCAATAATCGTTCAAGGCAGGGGCAGGGTTTTTGCGCAACAGATCGGCGCTGACATCGAGATTGGGGCTGCAACCCTTGATCTGGCTTAGCGCCAGGGCGCTTGCCGGAGTGCCGTTGTAGACCGCTGAATATTTTCCGTCCGCGACGCTCCAATCCAGGCCCAGAGGCGACCAGTCGAAGGCCTGTGCGGTCTTGCTGAAGTCGAAGCTGCGCTTGGGGATTTTCTTCAACCAGTTGTAGGCGCCGAGCAGGTCGATGCGCGGCACGGCGAGCCGCGTGGGTTGGGCCGTATTGCCAGTCAATTCGACCATCTTGCCGCTGCACTGCAAGGCGCTGAGGATTTGATCGACGGTTGCCCGAGGCGCTGCCTCCCGTAACACCGCGAAGGCACCAGCGACATGCGGTGCCGCCATTGACGTTCCGGAAAACTCGCAATATGGAAATCCTGCGCTCGTGCATTTTGCGCCGGGGGGCACGGCGGCTTGGATTTCGACTCCCGGGGCGGCAAGTTCGACAAGGCTGTTCAGGTTCGCCTTCTGGTAGACGTGCTCGACCTGATTGACACTGTCGCCCTTGGTCGACGCGCTCACGGTGATCGCCGACGAATGGCAGGAAGGACTGATCACCTGCGTGTCGCTGCTGTTGTTGCCGGACGCCGCGACCGGCGCGATCCCGGCTTGCCGCAAAGCGTCAAGAGCCGCTGCTTCGGCCGGGAGAACGCCGTCGCAGTCCGATGCGTAGCCGAACTGACCGAAACTCATGTTGACGGCAGCGATCTTGTATTTTTTGCGCAAGGCAAAGACGCGCTGCAAGGCAAGTACGATATCCGATCCCGTTGTCGAAATGCAGGGCGTCTTGGCACGACCTCCGCAATGAACGGGATCCGCCACTTTCGACATGACCTGGATCGCAATGAGCCGCGCCTGCGGTGCAACACCTCTCAGGTTGCCGACCGGAGCGCCCGCCGCGATTGAAGCCACGTGGGTTCCGTGATCACAGGCTCTGAGAGTGGTGGGGCAATTCACGCCTGAACCCTTGGCGGTGGACCTTGCCACCTGGCCGGGACAGAGTGACGTGCGTTTCGCCGCCCTATCGTTGGTCGAATAGCAAGCTTCAGAGACGACTTTGCCGGCCAGCATTGGGTGCGATTTCGAAACGCCAGTATCGAGAATGGCGATCACCTGGCCGCTGCCGGTGACAGAAAATTTCTTCAAGACGTCGGTTTCGTGAATGAGCGGCATCGAGTCCTTGAGCTGCGGCGCGGAAGAGATATCCTCCTCGATGCTCGTGACATCCGGATCGGCCAGCAGTTGGCGGAATTGCGCCTCGTCGATCCGCAAGGCCATAAAAGGAATGAAGGTGTAGCGCTTGAGCCCCTCCTGATCCTGCCCCTTGACGCGCACCGCGACGCGGGCCTGCATACGGGCCAGCGTCTCGGCCTGCGCGTAGGCCTCGGTCACCGGCAGCCCGTCTTCCGGCTGGAGTTTCATGCGCAGGCCGACAATGACCGGAAGCGAGCCCTCTTCACGGATACGCGCCAGGAATGCTGCGGTGGTGGCTTCCGTCTGCCGGGCATCGGAGCCTTGCGGATAGACCGGAAGCGGCGCGCGCTCGATTTCCGAGGAGGCTGCGGGCGAGGCGAGGAGCGGTCCGGACCACGCCAGGAACGTCAAGGCCAGGGCGGCAAGACATTTCTTGAATGGAAAAAACTTGAGCGGGAGAAAACCTCTCCGGTTCGAGATTGCCGTCATAGCACTCGTCCTTTCAGGGCCCCTTTTCGGAGTCCTAAAGTAGAGCCAATGTTTGGTCAATCCTTAGATACAAACTACAATGAACTGTACAAAGCTCCGATAGAGAGGGCTCGGCTGCCGCTGCGGTCTTCAAGAAGGCACTACGAGTTGCCCTCCGCCCCTACTCGAGCTTCATCACCATGATGATCGACGGCCCGAGGATGATCACGAAAATCACCGGCAGGAAGAACAGGATCATCGGCACCGTCAGCATGGGCGGCAGGGCGGCGGCCTTTTTCTCGGCCTCGGACATGCGGCTGTCGCGGTTTTCCTGCGCCAGAACCCGCAATGCGGTGCCCAAGGGCGTGCCATAACGTTCGGACTGAATCAAGCTCGTCACCACGGAACGCACCGTCGGCAGGCCGATGCGCTTGCCGAGATTTTCATAGGCCTTGCGCCGATCCTGCAGGAAGGAGAGTTCGGCCACGGTCAGCGACAGCTCCTCGGCCAGCGGCACCGAGGCACTGCCAATTTCGCGCGCCACGCGCTGCATGGCGGGCTCCACCGCCATGCCGGATTCCACGCAGATCAGCAGCAGATCGAGTGCATCGGACCACGCCTTCTTGATCGAGGCCTGGCGCCGCGACACCATGTTTTTGACGATGATCGACGGAAGATAATATCCGAGGATCGCACCAACGCCGGTGGCGGCAATCCGCATCGGCGGCGCGATCTTGTCGGCATAGAGCGTCGAGGAATAGACAAACACCAGAATGGCCAGCACCAGAGGCACGGCAAAGCGGGCCGCCAAAAACGTTACCAGATGGCGCTCGCTGCGCAGGCCCGCCTGGCGCAGAAGGTCGCGGGACGCTTCGGCCTCGAACACCCGCCTGAGATTGAGCGCTTCCACCAGCTGTTGCGACAGTCCGGTTTGTTTCTTGTCGCGCAAGCGCACTTCGTTACTGACCAGAGCGCTGCGCTGCAATGCCCTGAGTTTGTCGCGTTCCTGACCGACCGATTTCATGCGGGTCTTGAGCTGGTCGGTCTCCATCATCGGCGCAGCGACGGTGAGGACCGTCGCAAAAGCCGCCATCCCGGTCAGGATGGTGACGATTGTTTCGAGCTGGAGCAAGCTGACAAGAAAGTTGAGCATGACAGTAAGCGCGCCTTAGATTTCGAAG
>JANLTS010000631.1:0-15539 GCA_031363045.1 Hyphomicrobiales bacterium | reverse complement strand
CGAACTCGTCGCGATCCCTGATGATTCCATGTATGACAAGGTCGTCGCTGAATTCCTTTCTGGCAACGCCAGCTTCGATGCCATCCAGTTCTTCTCGCCCTGGCTCGGTGACTTCGGCGCTCAGGGCTTCCTGAAGCCGCTCGACGAATACATTGCCAAGTGGAAACTGCCCTTCGACGATTTCTACGAGACCTATCAACGCAACTACGGCCACTGGGCCGACAAGGGCATCCTCGGCCTTCCCTTCGATTGCGATATTCAGCAGGTCCACATCCGCCCGTCGATCTTCAAGAAGGTGCTGGGCAAGGACCCGGACCGCGCCTTGACCATCCCGACCTATGACGAGATGATCCGTCTGGCGCCGGAACTGAACAAGGCAGAAGCCGGCGTCAACGGCATCGGCATGATGTGCGGCCGCGGCTTCTGGGCAACCTACACCTGGCAACACATTGCCGCGCAGTACGGCCTGCAGCTCTTCAATGAGAACTGGGAACCGATCTTCAACGGCGATGCTGGCGTTAAGGGTCTCGAGACCATCGTGGCGCTGTCGAAGCATGCGGTTGAAGGCGTTGCCGCCGCCGACTGGCCGACCAACCGCGCCGCCTGGCTCGGTGGCCAGGTCGCCTGCAACATCTCGTGGCAGGATTCGGGAACGCAGGCGACACGTGCCGACCAGAGCAAGATCGGTGACGATGTGCTGACCATCTATGAACCGCGCGTCGCCGGTGGCACTTATGCACCGCCGAACATCGCCGGCTCCACGTCGTGCGTCACCGCCACGTCGCCAGAACCGGAAGCGGCATTCCTGATGCTGGCCTTCCTCACCACCGCCTCGATCATGGCGATGAACGAAGCCAACGCCAACGGCGTGGCGCCGGGCTACCGCTCGGTTCTCACCAACGAGAAACTGCGCGCCGTGGCCCAGCCTGCCAAGGTCTGGTCCGAGGCGCTCGACTACGCCTGGTGCGCACCCCGTCTGCCCAACGGCTTCCAGATCGACCAGGAAATTGGTTTCCTGATCAACAAGGTCGTGGTCGGCGAAATGCAGCCCAAGGCGGCTCTCGATGAAGCCGCCGTCAAGGTCAAGGAAATCATGACCAAGAACGGCTTCTACGCCGGCAAGGACCCGATGAACTACGCTGCCACCGAACCCGGCTTCTGGATGGGCAAGGGCAAGCCGCTGCCGTTCTGAGAAATGTATCCCCCTCCCCCCAAGCGGGGAGGGGGAACTTTACTGGTGCCTAATTCATGACCGACGCGGCCATCACATCTCCAGCCATTCGTACGACGCGCCGCCGCAGCCCATTCAGGCGCAAGGCGTTCCCTTATCTTTTGGTCGCACCAGCTGTCGTCTATCTTCTCGCCATCACGCTTTATCCCGGTATCTTCGCCATCTGGCGGAGCTTCTACACTGGTCGCTTCAAGCTCGAGCCGGTTGGCTTCCAGCACTATGCCGAACTGTTCCGCGACACCACCTTCTGGCACAGCCTGTCCAACACGGTGATTATCGGTGGGCTGACACTCGCCGTCGAATTCGTCATTGCGCTGACACTGGCGGCCCTCGTCTATCGCGACCCCTTCGTCAGAGGTTGGCGCATTCTTTTCCTATTGCCGATGCTGTTCATGCCTTCGGCGGTATCCTATCTGTGGAAACTGCTGTTCAATGATGGCCGCGTCATCAGCGACTTGCTGACCCGCATTGGCCTCATCAGCAGCAACATCGATTTCATGGGCTCGACCTGGCCTGCCCGCGGCGTGATGATCATCACCGACGTGTGGCAATGGGTGCCCTTCCTGCTCATCATCTTCATTGCCGCCTTGCAAGGCCAGGACAAGGAGATTGAGGAGGCCGCTCGCCTCGACGGCGCACGCTGGCGCCAGATCTTTTTCTCGATTTCGCTGCCGATGATGCGCCCGGTGATCGCCGTGGCGCTGGTGTTGCGCGGCATCGATATTCTCACCATGTTCGCCTCTGTTCATATCATCACGCAGGGAACACCGGCGGGCGACACCGAGACGTTGAGCTATTTCATCTATCGCACCGCCTTCAAGAGTTTTGAATTCGGTTATGCCTCTGCTGCTTCCGTTGTCGTGCTGGTCATCACCGTGGTGCTGGCGCAAACCTTCGTCCGCCGCTTCTTCAAGTCGGGGAGAGACTGATGTCCGAGAATGCCAAATTCTCCCCCGGCCGCACCATCATCCTTAGCATTTGGGGATTGTTCTGCCTGTTGCCGATCATTTTCTTCGCCACCGTCGCACTGCGCCCGCGCAACGAGATCATCGCGCCGAAACCCATCTACTTCCCGACGATTTCGATCGAGACCTGGGCCAAGATCTGGGCCGAGTGGCCGATCGGCACCTATTTCATGAACTCGGTGATGGCGGTGGCGGGCAGCGTCGTCATCTGCCTCGTTCTTGGAATCCCCGCCGCATATTCGTTGGCCCGCTATCAGTATCGCGGCCGCGAGGACATCGGCTTCTATATTCTCTCAACCAAGATGATGGCGCCGGCCGCTGTGGCGATCCCAATCTTTTTCTTGTTCAGGTCGCTGGGTCTGCTCGACACCGTCTGGGCGCTGATGCTGGTTTATGCGGCGATGAACCTGTCGATCACCGTGTGGATCATCCGATCCTACATGCTCGACATTCCGCACGAAATCGAGGATGCGGCACGAACCGATGGCGCCTCCGATCTCCGCATCCTGTGGTCGATCATCATCCCGATGTGCATGCCGGGCATCGTCACGGCGGCGGTGATCGCCGCGATCTTCGCCATGAACGAATATCTCTTCACGCTCATCATCGCCACCCAGAAGGCCTATCCGTTGTCGGTGGCGCTCGCCAATTTCTCCGGCGGCTCCGACGGCATCATCTACAATGCCATCGCACTCGTGGCATTCCTCGCCTTCTTCCCGGCCTTGCTGCTGGTCATCCTCATTCAGAATCATTTGTCACGCGGCTTGACGATGGGGGCTGTAAAGGGCTGATATGGGCGCTATGACCAGCGCTTCGCCCAACACCAGTTTCCCGTTTGCCGCCCATGCCGTGTGCGCCGCCGCCGGCGTGCGCGATGGGCTTCGTGCCACCCAGTTCTATATCCGCGATCTTTCCAATGCCGATCACTTAGGACAGGGCGAGCCGGGCAAGGTGCCGTTCCTGTCGCGCGCCGTGGCGCAAGTTGCTCGCCTTGCCGACCGCGCCATGAATTGGGGTGCCAATGCCTCGATCGCTCTTTTCTTGCCGAGCTGGCGAAAACTGCCGTCGCCCTTCACGCCCGGCGTGATGCATGCGGTGGCCAAAGCCATCCGCGAGGATAGTCTTGTTCACAATCCGCTGTTCAACGCTTACTTTTTCCGCGCCGCGATCCACATTGCCAGGCGTTATTCGGCGCCGCCCTATCTGATCCTCGAACACCGCGTCGATGCCGCCCGCCGCCGCCTGGCGCCACGTTTCGACGAACAGGCCTCCGACAATGAAATCCTCGCCCGGACGCTGATCGCACTGGTGGAGCAGGGGCCGGTTGCCCGCATCGGCGCAATCTCCTAACGCAACCGCT
The DNA here is from genome assembly GCA_031363045.1 of Hyphomicrobiales bacterium. GTDB lineage: Bacteria > Pseudomonadota > Alphaproteobacteria > Rhizobiales > Aestuariivirgaceae > Aestuariivirga. The sequence goes on along the minus strand of JANLTS010000631.1, from coordinate 11,983 downwards.
TCTTTGCCCTGGTGGACCCCAATATCGCCGTTAATGCCATTGCCTGCGTGGCGCTGATGTTCGCCGAAGAGGGCCGCCCCACCGAGGCCATTGACGAGGACGAGTTCTTTTCCGTCACCGGCGCCCTCATCGGCTCGCGCCTCACCACCATCGCCGACCTCGTCGCCGCCAAGGACGAAGCAGGCCTCGCCCGCGAACTGACCGACATCAAGTCGATGTATTGACGGCGGGCACCGTCTATTTCGACTTCGTCGTCTGCATGAAATTGAGCGTGTGTTCGAAGTCCTTGACGCCTGCCTGCGAACCAAGCCCCGTGGCATTGAGTGCCGAGGTGGCTTGCGCGAAGCGGACGCAGGTTTCGGCGTCGAAACCGTGAGTGAGGGCAACCGCAAACCCGGCATCGAAGGCATCGCCGCAGCCGCAGGTGCATTTTACCGGCACGTCAAAGGCCGGGATGCGAAACTTCACGCTGTCGCGGTCATGGTAATAGGCGCCATCGCCGCCGAGCGTCAGCACGCAGGCCTTGACGCCCATGTCGAGGAAGAATTTTGCTGTGTCGCCATGATCGCTGCGCCCGCACAGCGCCTGGGCCTCTTCGATCGACGGCATGAAATAATCCGTATACGGCAGAACCTGGGCGATAGCGGGCAAGTCCTTGGGGCTTCCGGCGAAGACGTCAACCGTGGTGATGGCGCCACCGGCCTTCGCCGCTTTCATGACAAGGGCGCTCTGGCCCTTGTCCATGGCGTCCATCAAGCCGACACCACCGGCATGAAACACCTTGGTATCGACAACCCGCGCGATCATCGCATCATCGACGTAAAAATTGGCTGTCGCACCTTTCATATGAAGTGCCGGGCGCGAGCCGTCGGCCCTCGTCGTCACGATGGACGACGACGTCTTCCAGCCGGGTTTTCGCTGTACGCCCCAGGTATCGACACCGAAATGCTGCAGCCGCTGCAACACCCAGTCGCCCATCAGGTCATCGCCGACGCCCGTCACGGCAAGTGTCGCGAGGCCCATCTTGGCGGCGGCAATCGCCGCCGTGCCGCCCGCACCTGAAACCGCCAGGGTCAATTCGTCGATGAACAACGTGCCACCGCCCGGCGGCACTTCGGTGAACGGCCAGCCAAGGCAGTCATAGGTAAAAAAGCCCATGGATGTGTAATCATAGCGCGGCATCGGCAGGACTCCCCGGTGGATGTGCCGGACTTACGCCAGCATCAACAGTGGATCTTCAATATAGGAGCGGAAGGTTTGCAGCAATTCGGCCCCAGTAGCACCATCGACGGCGCGGTGGTCGCATGACAGCGTACAGGTCATCTGCGTTGCCAGCACCGGCTGGCCTTTGACCGGAATGAACCGCTCGACCCCGGCGCCGACGGCGAGGATGGATGCATGCGGAGGATTGATGATGGCGGTGAACTCTTCGATACCGAACATGCCAAGGTTCGAAACGGCGCTGCTGCCACCCTGATACTCGGACGGCACGAGCTTGCGAGCCCGTGCCTTGGCGGCCAGTTGCTTCATCTCGATCGAAATAGAACTCAGGGTCTTGGTTTCAGCATTGCGAACAACTGGCGTGAACAGGCCGCCTTCAACCGCGACCGCGACGCCAATATCGCTGGCGTGATGCCGCAGGATTGCATCGCCAGCCCAGGTGACATTGGCGGCAGGGACTTTCTGCAATGCCAGCCCCAGTGCCTTGATGACGAAATCATTGATCGACAGCCGCCATTGGGGCAACTTCTCCGTGTCGCGCGGCGCCGAGGCATTGAGCGATTGACGTGTGGCCAAAAGCTTGTCGAGCGTTGCCGTGACCGAGAGATAGAAATGCGGCACTGTCTGCTTTGAATGCGTTAGTCGTGCCGCGATTGTGCGGCGCATGCCATCGATGGGCTCGACTGCAAACGAACCCGGCAGATAATTCTTCTGCACATTGTCGGCGGCAACGAGTGGAGCTGGCGCTTGTGGCTGAACAGTGCTGGCCTTGCGCACATCCTCGGCAACGATGCGGCCGCGTGGGCCGGAACCTGAAATGGAGCTGAGCGGCAGCGCGGCTTGGCGGGCGAGGCGCCGGGCAAGCGGCGTGGCGCGTAGGCCCTCACCATCCTTGACCAACGTCAACCCAACATCGGCCTGTGGCTTCAGCGCAACGGCATCCACGGCCTTCGGAGCGCCTGATTTCACGTGAGTCTGAACCGCCTCGCCTTCAGCATAGATATAGGCGACGGCGGTACCGACTGCCGCACTATCGCCTTCCGCCACGAGGATGCTGCGCAGGATCCCATCAGCCGGCGCATCGATTTCCATCGCCGCCTTGTCGGTTTCGATCTCGAACAGCGGCGCGCCCTTGGCAACTTTGTCGCCGTCCTTCACATGCCACTTGGAAATTGTTCCGGTGGCCATGTCCATGTCGACACGCGGCAGGATGACTTCGACTGCCATGATGCTAAGTCCGCCCGGTGGCAAGGTTGCGCAGGGCTTCGATGATGCCCGGCACCTGCGGCACGGCGGCCTTTTCGAGTTGCGGGTTGTAGGGGATCGGTGACTCGGCCCCCCCCAGCCGCAGGATTGGCGCATCGAGGTAGTCGAAGGCCTCGCTCTCGGCGATCCGGGCACTGATTTCAGCGCCGATGCCGAGCGTCTTCACGCCCTCATAGACGCAAGCCAGCCGCGTGGTTTTCTTCACACTCTCGATGATCGTGGCGGTGTCCATGGGCCTCAACGTACGCAGGTCGATCACTTCGATATCGATGCCTTCAGCGGCCAGCGCTTCGGCGGCTTCAAGTGATTTGTGCACCATGATCGATGTGGCGACGACGGTGACATCGCGTCCGGCGCGCGCGATATGCGCTTTGCCGATGGGAACGCGATAGGCCTCCTCGGGTACTTCGCCCTTCATCTTGTAGAGAAGCTTGTGTTCGAACACCATGACCGGATCGGGATCGTCGATGGCGGCGAGCAACATGCCTTTCACATCATGCGGCGTTGACGGCTGCACGACCTTGAGCCCCGGCACATGCGCCAGCCAGGCATCGATCGATTGCGAATGTTGCGCCGCCGCACCGGTGCCCGAGCCCGCCGGAAAGCGCATGACCAGTGGCACGTTGACCTTGCCACCCAGCATGTAGCGGAGCTTTGCCGCCTGATTGACGATCTGCTCCATGGCGAGTGTCGCAAAATCCGAGAACTGGAACTCGAGAACCGGCTTGCATCCTGCCAGCGCCGCGCCAACGGCAACGCCCGCCTGTCCCAGTTCCGAGATCGGCGCATCCATGACACGATCTTCGCCATAGCGATGCACGAGATCGCCCGTCACCTGGAAGGCACCGCCATAGACACCGATGTCTTCTCCCATCAGGAAGACGCTGGGGTCGGCATCCATCGCCTGGGCCAGGGCCTCTTGGATGGCCTGGGCATAGGTCAGTTCACGGCTCATCAGGCGGCCTCGGGGCTGTAGACGTCCCGCGTCACGTCCGAAACGTCGGGGTCAGTGCCAAGCCGCGCGAATTCGATCCCCGCCGCGATCTCGGCTTCGGCGGAAACGCGGATGGCTGTCACGTCTTCGTCAGTGGCGATGCCATGCGCAATGAGTTCGGCCTCGAACAGCGGAATGGGGTCGCGCGCCTTCCATTCCTCGATCTCTTCCTTGCTGCGGTAACGGTTGCGGTCCGAGCGCGAATGGCCCCGCGTACGATAGGTCTTACATTCAACCAGTGTCGGGCCTTCGCCGTTGCGGGCACGGACGGTGGCCGCCGCGATCACCTCGGCCACGTCAGCGATGGTGTTGCCATCGACGATGACTCCTGGCATGCCGTAGGCACTGGCGCGATCCGCCACGTTGGCCACTGCCATCGAACGCTCGGTTGATACCGACATGCCATACTTGTTGTTCTCGCAAACAAAGATGACGGGCAATTTCCACACCGCCGCCATGTTGAGTGCCTCGTGAAAGGCGCCTTCGTTGGAGGCGCCATCGCCGAAGAAGCACATCGCCACATCGTCGCGCTTCTGCTTCTTGATGGCGAGAGCAGCACCTACAGCAATTGGCAAGCCACCACCGACAATGCCATTGGCGCCGAGATTTCCGGTTGCAACATCGGCGATATGCATCGAACCGCCACGGCCGCGGCAATAGCCCTCTTCCTTGCCGAAGAACTCAGCGAACATCAGCTTGGGCTCCGCCCCCTTGCCGATGCAATGGCCGTGACCGCGATGCGTGGAGGTGATGTAATCGCTATTGCGCAAATCCATGGTGCTGCCGACGGCCGAGGCTTCTTGGCCAATGGAGAGATGCATGGTGCCGTGGATCAGCCCGCGCATATAGGCCTCTTCGGCGCCTTCCTCGAAGCGGCGGATCAGGTACATCTTGCGCAGTGCCTCTTTCAGTTCGGCGGCGCTGTGCTGCTGGTAGAAGGGCCGGGCGTTAGGCTTGATCGAGCCGATGGCGTTCATGCCGCTATACCCTTGAGCATGTCATCCTGGCGCTGGCGCAGCTTGACGATGCCGGATGTGGCATCGACGGCGCAATTGTCATAGGTCAGCAGCTCGCCTTTTTTAATGGGCTTGGTGACTTGGCCGCCTTCTAGCAAGCCGCAAGGGACGGCGTGCGACTTGACCGCATCACTGACCGTCATGATCCACGCGCGATAGGTGTATTCGCCGATGGCGTCGATCCGCTCACCGGGTTTCAGATCCTTCTTCGCCACGGCACAGACTTCCGAGGTCGGCACGTCGAGCGGTTGCATGTCGGCGGTTTTGTAGAGAACGGCGCGCGCGCAAGACAGCGGCACTTCGAGGCTGGTGAGGTGATAGGGGCGATAAAATGTATAGTAGGGGCCGGCCCCGAGCTTCAGGTCATGCATGCGCTCGCGCAAGCGCGGATGCGCCATCTCGGCAATGACGAAGACACCGGGAGCAACCCCCTTGCCGATCGAATAGTCGACAACGCCCTTGCGTGACAACACGCCGCCGTCTGCCTTCGGGCATAGCACATTTTCGAGTTCGGCGAGTGTCGCGGCAGGCCCATGCATGCCGGGGCAATCGGGAACGAGTCCGGTGGCATTGGCGATAGCCGCCATCTCGACCATGGTCTTCGAGCCATCGACGAATTCGACCAGCATGCGCGGGTTCATGTTGCGGCGCTTGGCCTCGTCCATATAGATGTCCGGCGTCGCATCGATGTTGAGCGGATTGTTCTTGCCTTTGCCCGCTGCAACGATGGGGTAGCCGAGGCCGGTGACGAAGTTGATGAGTTCCATGGTGGACGATGGCTCGTCACCCGCGCCCAGCGTATAGACGACGCCAAGGCGTTTGGCCTGGGCTTGCAAATAGGCGCCGATGGTGACATCGGCCTCGACATTCATCATCACCAGATGCTTGCCGTGTTCCATGGCCGTGAGGCCGATCTCGGCGCCGACTGCCGGCTTGCCGGTGGCATCGATCACCACGTCAATGTGTTCAGAGGTGCAGACCAGCTGTGCGTCCTGGGTGATGGCCGTCTTGCCGGCTTCAAGCGCCGCAGTGAATGCGCTGGCCGTCGTTGCCACGGCATGGCTGTCAACGGCATGACCTGCAATGCGCAGTGCCTTCCTGGCGGAGTCGATGTTGATTTCGGCGATGGCGGCCACCGTGATGCCAGTCATGTGTTGGCATTGAGTGACGATGTCGGTGCCCATTTCGCCAGAGCCGATGAGGCCGACCCGGATCGGCCGCCCGGTGCTCTCCAGCCGCCGCGCCAGATCGGCCGCGAGGCCGGTCGTTGCCCCGATCCGTTGCGTGTTCTGCGAAATGTCAAACGCGGCCATGCCGGTCTCCCTGGCTGTTCATCATCAATAAGATACTTTTGTGCATTGTGATGTCAATAAGTATTAGTTGCTGCGTCAGTGTAAATTTTGCAAGTGCGAAAAGCTTTTGGCGGTTGCGAGATGAACGTTCACGGCTCCGGTCACTGCCAAACACAACGAGTTTGGCGTGAATTCGTGCTTCAAATACGAAACAAATGAATTCAAATCTTGCAATTGTTTCAGTTTTGTGAAACTCATAGTCACGTTCAGGGAGTGATCTGACCGGTTGCGCCGTGATTTGAGAAGAACTGTGCCGCGGCTCGACCTGCGGGACGTTGAACTGTACATGGGAAACGGCATGGCTTCGATCAGTCTGCGGAAAATCAGCAAGTCCTGGGGTCCGGTCGTAGGTGTCGACCAGATCGACCTCGAGATCAAGGACAAGGAATTCATGGTGTTCCTTGGGCCGTCCGGCTGCGGCAAAACGACGACGATGCGGATGATCGCCGGCCTTGAGGATCCGACCGGCGGCGACATTGTGATTGATGGCGACACCGTCAACGACGTTGATGCCCGTGACCGTGACGTCGCCATGGTGTTCCAGAGCTATGCGCTCTATCCCAACATGTCGATCTACGAGAACATCCGCTTTCCGCTACGCATGCGCGACATTCCGAAGGACCAGCACGACAAGTTGGTGCGTGAGGCCGCGGCCATCGTCGAACTTGGCGACCTGCTCGACCGCAAACCGCGCGCGCTCTCCGGCGGCCAACGTCAGCGCGCCGCTCTGGCCCGCGCCGTGGTGCGCCACCCGCGTGTCTTCCTGATGGACGAACCGCTGTCCAACCTCGATGCCAAGCTGCGCCTCACCATGCGCGCGCAGTTGAAGCACATCCAACGCAAGCTCGAGACCACCACCGTATATGTCACCCACGACCAGATCGAGGCGATGACTTTGGCCGACCGCATTGCCATCATGGACAAGGGCAAGATCCAGCAGCTGGGAACCCCGGACGAGGTCTACAACAATCCAGCCAACGTCTTCGTGGCAAGCTTCATCGGCTCGCCGCCCATGAATCTGATCAAGGGCGATGTCGACAATGGCACCTTCACCGGTTCGGCGACGCGCGTCGATGGTGTGAGCAAGGGCAGCCGTAAGAATGTCATCCTTGGTATCAGGCCGGAAGACATCACGGTGGCGGAAGCCGGCAAGGGCAGTTTCAACTCGACACTCTATTCATTAGAACCCACCGGTGACCAGACGCTCATTGCGGCGTTTGCCGGTGAGCAGCTGGTTGTCGCCAAGGGTCACCGCAGTTTCCGCCAGGGGCTCGAAACCCCGATCAGCCTGAGCTTCGACCCGCAACGGGCCTACCTCTTCGACGCTGCCAGCGGCGCCCGCATCTGACGCATCGCTCGTTCGGATACCGCTGCCGCGCGTTTTTCATTTCCCGCCATCGCATTTCTAGGTATCTGTAAAAATTGGATTATTTGTTCTGCAGTTGCTCCCTCTTGAAATAACCAAATGGTTATTTATAAGGATTGGCCAGGCGCTGTGCGCAGCGGCGGGAGTTGGCTGATGTTCGACTATATTATTATCGGCGCGGGCTCGGCAGGCTGCGTGCTGGCGGCGAGACTGTCGGAGATTCCGGAAGCCAAAGTGCTGGTCATCGAGGCCGGGCCAACTGACCGCGACCCCTTCATCCACATGCCGGTGGGCTTCTTCAAGATGACATCGGGCCCCCTGACCTGGGGCTACCAGACAGCGCCCTTGCGCCATGCCAACAATCGTATCGCCGTCTATCCGCAGGCCCGCGTGTTGGGTGGCGGCAGTTCGATCAATGCCGAAATCTACACACGCGGCTGTCCCGAGGATTACGACAATTGGGCCACCAACCACGGCTGCGACGGCTGGAGTGCTGCCGACCTCCAGCAATACTTCGTCAAGTCGGAAGGCAATACGAGACTGGGTGGCGCCGATCATGGCATCGACGGGCCGCTTGGTGTGTCCGACCTGCGCAATCCCAATCGCGTGTCGATGGCCTATGTGCAAGGCTGCATGGATTTCGGCATGCCCTACAATCCGGATTTCAATTCCGGTAAACAGGAAGGCACGGGACTCTATCAGACAACAACCCTCAATGGCCGCCGCTGCAGCGCCGCCGTGGGCTATCTGAAACCGGTGCTATCGCGCCCCAACCTGACGCTTCGCACCGATGTCTTCGTCAACCGCATCATCATCGAAAGCGGCCGGGCTGTGGGAATTGAGATCATCGACAATGGGGCGGTGAAGCGCATCGATGCCGCAACCGAGGTGATTGTCACCGCAGGCGCCATTGGTTCACCCAAACTGCTGATGCTGTCAGGCATTGGTCCTGCGGCACATTTGAGGGAGGTTGGTGTTCCTGTCGTTCACGACTTGCCCGGCGTCGGCCAAAATTTTCACGATCACTTCTCAACGGACGTGACCTGGGTGCTGAATGGTGCGCATTCCTATGACAAGTACAAGAAGAAGCACATGCAGCTTTGGGCCGGCTTGCAATATGTGATGTTCAAGTCGGGGCCGGTCGCTTCCAACATTGTTGAGGCCGGTGCCTTCTGGTGGAGTGACCGGAGCGAGAAGACGCCCGACCTGCAGTTTCATTTCCTGGCCGGTGCCGGAGTGGAGGAGGGTGTGGGAACGGTGCCCGGTGGCAATGGTGCGACATGCAATTCCTATCAGGTACGCCCGCGCTCGCGGGGGCATGTCAAGTTGCGCTCATCCAATTCGCACGATGCGCCGCTGATCGATCCCAATTCATTTGCCGAACCCTATGATCTCGAACGTCACATCGAAGGCATCAAGATCACCCAGGAGGTGGGCCACACTCGCGCGATGCGGAAATTCGTGGCCGCCGAGCATTTCCCCGGGCCAGGCATCAAGACGAAGAAGGATTATGAGGACTTGGCACGCGCCAATGCCCGCTCTTCCTATCACCCCGTCGGAACCTGCAAGATGGGCCGGGATGCCATGGCGGTGATCGATCCGCTGCTCCGTGTCCATGGCATCGCGGGTTTGCGCGTTTGCGACAGTTCCATCATGCCCGATGTCGTGTCATCGAACACCAACGCCCCCACCATTGCCATTGCTGAAAAGGCCGCCGATATCATTCGCGGCAACAGGTGAACCCATGCCCAAGATCGTGACCGCTGCCGAAGCCGTGAAGGCCATTCCCGACGATGCCGTCGTCGCCGTCAATTCGTCCTCGGGCCTCAACTGCCCGGATGCCGTTCTGAAAGCTCTTGGCGAACGTTTCGATACCGAGGCGCATCCGCGCAATCTGACCATGCTGCACCCGATTGCGGCGGGCGACATGTTCGGCATAAAGGGCATCGAGCGCATTGCCAAATCCGGTCTCATCGGCCGCATCATCGGTGGCTCATATCCTTCAGGCCCATCGACGTCAGAACCACCAATGATCTGGCAGATGCTTGGCGCCAATGAGATGCCAGCTTACAATGTGCCATCCGGCATCATGTTCGACATGCTGCGCGAGGCGGCAGCCAAGCGCCCCGGGGTCATCACCAAAGTCGGTCTCGACACCTTTGCTGATCCGGATCGCGACGGTTGCGCCATGAATGCCAAAGCGGCGGCCGCTCCCATCGTCCGCAAGATTGAGTTTGATGGCGAGGAGTGGCTGTATTTCCCGGCAATTGTTCCCAAGGTTGCGATCATCCGCGGCAGTGCCTGCGATGAGCGCGGCAATCTGAGCTTCGAGCAGGAGGGTGCCTATCTGGGGGCCATGGAAGTCGCACTCGCGGCCCATAACAATGGTGGCATTGTCATCGCCCAGGTGCGCACCATTGCTGAGAACGAAACTATCAAGCCGCATCAGGTGCGGGTGCCGGGTATTCTCGTCGACTATATCGTCGAGGCGCCTGACCAGTGGCAGACGACGCAGACACCCTATGACCCGACCATCTCGGGCGAGGTGTTCAAACCGATCTCGAGTTTCGCGCTGATGGAATTCGGCACCGGCAAGGCCATCGCCAGACGCGTGTCGCAGGAATTGGAAAAAGGCTGGGCGGTCAATTTGGGGTTTGGCGTGTCCGCCAACGTGCCGCGCATCTTCATCGAGGAAGGCTTGCACGGCCAGGCAACCTGGGTGATCGAACAGGGGGCGGTGGGTGGTGTGCCGCTGCTCGATTTCCAGTTTGGTTGCGCCTCCAATGCCGAGGCGTTTGTGCCCTCTGCATATCAGTTTACTTACTTCCAGGCGGCTGGCTTCGACTGCGCGCTTCTGTCCTTCCTGCAGATCGATGCCCAAGGCTCGGTCAATGTCTCGAAACTTGGCGTACGTCCACATGTGACGGCGGGTGCGGGCGGCTTCGTCGACATCACATCGAGGGCTAAAAAAATTGTCTATTCCGGATTCTACAACGCCGGAGCGAAAATGGACATCGTCGATGGCAAGCTGCGGATCGACAAGGAAGGCAAGGTGAAGAAGCTCGTGAAACAAGTCGAGCAAGTATCCTTCTCCGGCCCGCGCGGCGTGATGCAGGGGCAGGACGTTACTTACGTCACCGAGCGCTGCGTGTTGAAGCTGACGCCCGAAGGCATCGTCGTCACCGAGATTGCGCCCGGTGTGGAATTGCAGGCCAATATTCTCGACCAGGCAGACTTCACGCTCATCGTCTCTCCGCAGTTGAAGGAAATGGACAAGCGCCTGTTCACGCCGGAAATCATGGGATTGACGCTTCATGGTTGATACGGGCGACATACGCATCAAGCTTGAAATTGCTGGCCACCTCGCAACGATTACAGTGGCTCGGCCCGAGAAGTTGAACGCGCTAGACTATGAGATGGTGCTGGCCCTCGAGCGGGCCGCTCATCTCGTTGATGCATCAAAAGATGTGCGCTGCGCCATCATCACCGGCGAAGGTGAAAAGTCATTCTGCGCGGGTGGCGACATCGAGGCCTGGTCGGCTTGGAGCCCCAATGATTTCGGCATGGCCTGGGTGCGCCATGGCCATCGCGCTTTCGATGCGCTGGCACGGTTGCGCCAGCCGCTGATTGCCGCTCTGAACGGCCACTCGCTGGGAGGCGGATTGGAACTCGCGGCAACCGCCGATTTCCGCATCGCCGAGGAACACGTAAAGATCGGCTCTCCCGAGACTGGTCTCGGGGTGATCCCCGGATGGTCTGGCACGCAACGCACGGTGCGGCGATTCGGCTCGCAGCTGGTGCGGCGCATGGCTTTGCTTGGTGATGTCTTCACGGCTGCGGAAGGTTTGCAACTTGGGCTGGTCGATGCTGTTGTGCTGCGCGGGACGTCGCATTTTGCAGCGCAAGGCATGGCGGCGCGGCTGATGATGCGCGGGCCAATCGCGACGCAAGCCACCAAGATGCTGATCAATTCCGCTGAGGGCGAGGAATCCGAGCGCGCCCTTGAGTCACTTGCCGGAGCGGTAGCCTCGGCAAGTAGTGATTTGAAAGCCGGCATCGCCGCCTTTCGCAACAAGGTGAAGCCGAAGTTTTAGGCAGAGTTTATGCCGCGCTGCACAATGACAAAACGCTTTATGCATTTGTTCTGTAAGGATTGTTGACAAGCCCTCGCAGTAGAATAGTGTGCCGCGCGATGCGGTTCCAGAACAGAGAACTGCGCACCAATTGGGAGGACCTGAGACAATGTCATTTGGTAAAATGATTGCTGGCACGGTGATGGCTGGAGTGGCGTTCTGCGCTCTTGCTTCCAGCGCATCAGCAGAAATGATGTATGACGGCGTGACCATCAACATCCTCACGCGCCCAGGCCCGGTCATCGCCGGCCGCCTGTCGGAACGCGGTAAGGAATTCGAAGCCGCCACCGGCGCCAAGATCGTGGTCACCGAAGTGCCCTTCGCGGAAATCTTCCCGAAGCTCCAGGCAGACTGGACGACAGGCACTAACTCGATCGACGTCGGTGTCTTCGCCGCCGGCTGGGGCGTTGAACTCGCCGGTGCCGGTCTTCTCGAAGACATGGACCCCTATGTCGCCAAAGATACCAAGATCGACATGGCCGACATCGCGCCGTATTTCCGCGAATTTGGCCAGAAGATCGGCGGCAAAACCATGCTTCTGATGGTCGATGGCGACTTCCAGATGGTCTATTATCGTAAGGACATTCTGGAAGCCAACGGCCAGCAGCCGCCCAAGACCTGGGACGACTATTTGG
>JANLTS010000627.1:0-11839 GCA_031363045.1 Hyphomicrobiales bacterium | reverse complement strand
GTGGCCGGCGAGGATCGCGTGGTTCTGCTCGATGTTGAGCTTGACGTCGGCCTGCAGGCCCATCGCCGCGATGGTGTTGTAGCAGGTGGCGACATCGTAATCATACTGGTGCTTGGTCGGTTCCTGCGGCTTGGGCTCCAGCAGGATCGGCCCCTTGAAGCCGATCTTGTGCTTGTATTCGACCACCAATGAACGGAAGCGCTTCACCTGGTCGAGCTCGTGACCGATGTTGGTGTTGATGAGCGTCTCATAACCTTCGCGGCCGCCCCACATCACATAATTCTCGCCACCGAGGCCGTGGGTGACATCCATGCAATGCTTCACTTGCGCGGCACAATAGGCGAACACATCGGGATCGGGGTTCGACGCCGCGCCCGACATGAAGCGGCGGTTCGAAAACATGTTGGCGGTGCCCCACAGCAGCTTCTTGTTCGACGCCGCCATCTTCTTCTCGAAGATATTGGCAATCGCCGTGACATTGGCGTTGAACTCCTTCAGCGAATTGCCTTCGGGTGCGATGTCAAGATCGTGGAAACAGAAGAACTCGACATTCAGCAGGTTCAGCGTCTCGAACATGATGTCGGCCTTGATGCGGGCCGCCGCCATCTGGTCCGGCATGTGATGCCATGAACGCATGAAGGTGTCGCCGCCGAACGGGTCAAGTCCCGGCCAGCACAGCGTGTGCCAATAGCACACGGCAAAGCGCAGGTGCTCGGCCATGGTCTTGCCGAGAACCTTCTGGGTAGGATTGTACCAGCGGAAGGCCAGCGGGTTGGTGGAGGACGGGCCTTCGTACTTCACCGGGTCTTTGAGCGAATAGAAACTGGTCATCAGCGGTAGATCTCCTTGATGGCGGGATAGATTTTTGTATAGCGGGCGTAATGATCGTCATAGGCCGCGCGGGCCTTGGGCTCGGGCTTGATGGTGCGCGCGGTCTTGGGTGCTGTGAGAATTTTGCGGTAGTCAACACCGGTCGCGGCGATGAGGCCGAGGCGTGCCGCGCCAAACGCACCGCCGACATCGCCAGCGGCGGGAAGATCGACCGGAACGCCCAGCACCGTGGCGATGATCTTGAGCCACAACTCCGACTTGGTACCACCGCCCACCGCCGTGACACGTTTCACTTCGGTGCCCGCACCTTTGAGGGCCTCAAGCGAGTCGCGGAAGGCGAAGGCCACGGCATCGAGTGCGGCGTGCGTAAGGATCTTATGATCGGTCTCGTGGCCCAGTCCCATGATGAGACCGCGCACTTGTGAATCACCCACTGGCGTGCGCTCGCCTGAGAGATAGGGCAGGAAAAGTGCTGGCGATGGGCCGGTGAGCGACTTTCCAAGCTTGCTGATAAGCTTCGGTGCTGATGAACCCAAGGTGCCGGCCAGCCATTCGAGACTGGCGGCGGCGGAGAGTATGACGCCCATCTGGTGCCAGGTGCCGGGCACCGCATGACAGAAGGCATGCACCATGCGGCCCGCATTCGGCCGGAACGTGTCGTTCGATACGAACATGACGCCTGACGTGCCAATGGAAACCAGTGCCGAATTGTCAGTGACGGCACCGATGCCGCAGGCCGCCGCAGCATTGTCACCGCCACCGCCCGCCACAACGGGCCGCTTCGGCATGCCCCAGGTCTTGGCGACGGCGGGAGTCAATTGCCCGGTCGCGTCGGTTCCCTCATAGAGCTTCGGCATCTGGTCAATCGACATATCGGACGCATTGAGCAACAGGTCCGACCAGGCACGTTTGGCAATGTCGAGCCAGTAGGTGCCGGAGGAATCCGACATGTCGGAGGCATAGTCCCCGGTCATGCGGAAGCGGATGTAGTCCTTCGGCAGCAGCACCTTGGCGACATTCGAGAAGACTTTCGGCTCGTGCTTCTTCACCCACACGAGCTTGGGTGCTGTGTAACCCGCCAGTGGAATGTTACCCGACAGCGGCACGGCACCTGGCTCCTTCGCCATGATCTCCTCGCATTCGCGAAACGAGCGCGCATCGTTCCACAAGATGCAGGGACGCAGCACCTTGCCATCCTTGTCGAGCAATGTCGCGCCGTGCTGTTGGCCGGAAAGCCCGATGCCTTCGACGGCGGCGATGGCCTTGGGCTTCATCTTGCCCAGCGTCTTCACCACGATGTTGCAGGCCTTCCACCAGTCCTCCGGATTTTGCTCCGACCAGCCTGGCTGCGGCCGCGAGACCTTGAGCGGTGCCGATGCGGTGGCGAGGATTTTCTGGCTGGCGTCGATCAGGACGCCTTTCACCGATGATGTGCCGAAATCGAGTCCGAGATACATGGTTGCTGCCTCAGGGGATGTTGTCGCGGAGATAGATGTCGATGCGGATGCGCTCCATCGAATCGACGATGGGCGCCTTGTCGGCCTTTGACATCAGCACGCGGATGGCGCTCCTGACCTCGTGTCCGGCATCCTGGTTGATGATGATGTCGATGGTGCCGCCGACCAGGGCCTGGCGCGTGTCATCGGTGAGTTCATGGGTGATGAAGACGACCTCGCGGTGGCGGCCCGCCGCCTCAAGTGCCGTGGCAATACCGCGCGACCCGGCGCCGACATTATAGATGCCGATCATGTCGGAATGATCGCTCAGCAATTGCGCCGCGACGCGCTCAACGATGGCGCCATCGTCGCGTCCCTCGCGCACCGGGAGAAGCGAGAGATTGGGATACTCATGCAGCATCACCTGCTCGAAGCCGAACTGCCGCTCGACATGATCGCGCAGCGACAGCGATCCGGCGATGAGCCCGACCTTGCCTTGGCGCCCGCTCAGATAGCGGCCCATCAGGCTGGCCGCCGTCCGCCCCGCCGAGGCATTGTCGATGCCGACATAATGCAGGCGGCGGGAATTGGGAACATCCGACACCAGCGTCACCACCGCGACACCGCGATCGCTGAGCCCGTTGATGGCTTCGCGCACCCGGGGATGATCGAGCGCCACCACGGCGGCACCGTCGTAGACTGTGCCGATCTCGTCGAGCGTGGTGCTGAGCGTTTCGGCCGAAAAGACATCGGTGTGCCGCAGGTCGATGATGATTTTTTCCTGGGTCAGGCGCCGGGCTTCCTCGCGCACCGCGTCCGCGAGCGCAATCATGAAGGCATTGGTGCCCTCTGGCAGCACGAAGCAGAAGCGGTATTCGCGGGCCCGCGCCAATCTGGCCGCCAGCCGGTCGGGCTGGTAGTTCAACTGGCGGATGGCCTGCTCCACGCGCTCGACAGTCAACGGGCGAACGGCGGCACGGCCATTCAGCACCCGGTCGACGGTTGCCACACTGACTCCGGCCTTGACGGCCACATGTTCGATTGTCGCCCGCACCATCGCCCTATCAAAGCGAAATCAAGGATTTTGTCAATTCCTGATAGGCGTCTTTCAAAGTCCGGTTAATGCCGCGTCCATTGACCCTTTCGGCCCGCCCTGCAATTGTTGCGGCAATGCCAGAGAGGTTGCGATGTTGGGTGTTCTGAAGTGGTTGGTCGCCCTCTCGGTCGCTGTCACGGTCCTGGCCTATGCAGCCTTCGAGCTCAGCCCCTGGCCCTCGGTGCTGCTGATCCGCCACTGGTTTGACAGGGAAACGCAAACGACACTTCTGGCTCTCGAAAAACATGTGCCCGCTGGCGTGACATCACGCCTTGACGAGATCTATGATCCGGTCGATCCCGATGCCCGGCTCGACGTCTTCCGGCCTGGCGACGCCGTGGCGCCGCTGCCGGCCATCGTCTGGGTGCATGGTGGCGCCTTTGTCCATGGCACCAAGGGCAATGTCACGAGCTATCTCAAAATCCTCGCGGCGAAGGGCTATGTCACGGTGGCGATCGGCTATTCGATTGCCCCATCAGCACGCTATCCGACGCCGGTAATCCAGGTGAACCGTGCACTCGCGTATCTGGACAAGAATGCTGCGCGCCTCGGCATCGATCCCGCGCAGATTTTCCTCGCGGGCGATTCGGCGGGCGCACAGATTGCGGCCCAGCTCTCGATCATCGTCACCGAACCCGCTTACGCACGGCGCCTTGGCATTACGCCTTCCATCGCGCCGGTAAATCTGCGCGGTGCAATCCTGTTCTGCGGCGCATTGGGAACCGAGCGGCTGAATTTCGAGGGGCCTTATGGTGGCTTTCTCAACACCGTGCTCTGGGCCTATTCCGGCAACCGCGATTTCCGCAACGATCCACGGCTCAGGGACTTTTCGATCCCCGCCAACATGACGGCGAATTTTCCGCCGTTTTTCATCTCGGTCGGCAATGCCGATCCGCTCGAATCGTCGTCACGTGATACGGTGAAGCGGGCTGAGGAGCTGGGAGTCGCTGCCGATGCGCTGTTCTTTCCGAAAGATCACCAACCCCGGCTGCCGCATGAATACCAGTTCAATCTCGACACAGCTGACGGGCAGCTGGCGCTCACCCGCCTGCTGGCTTTTCTGGCGGCGCGGAGGCTAGAGTGAGGGAAACGGGAGACGTCGCATGACCGGCAGCATATCCATCAACCTCAATGCCGTGAATTTCGGCCCCGGTGAACAGCTGATCGCCGAAGCTGATGGCTTGACGGCCTCGGCCTTCCGCTATGCCAGCGGCATTGCCGCCATTCGCATCCGCAATCGTGTGGGAGAGATCATCTGCCTGCCGTTTCAGGGCCAGCAGATCCATGACGCGGCGTTTTATGGGCGCCGGCTCACCATGCGCTCGATGTTCGCCGATCCAATGGTGGCATCGACCTATCTTGGAAATTCCGGTGGCTTCCTCGTCCATTGCGGCGCCACCGCCATGGGCAATCCGGCGGCGGCGGACACGCATCCGCTGCATGGTGAGTTGCCGAACCTGCCCTATCAATCCGCCACGCTGGTGATCGGTGAAGACGCGCGTGGGCGCTGGATGGGTCTCGCCGGGGTTGGCCGCCATACCATCGCCTTCACCCACAATTACGAAGCCCGGCCGTTGCTCAAGCTGCATGCCGACGATGGCCGCATCGATGCCGAAATGGAAATCCGCAACTTGAAGCATACGTCGATGGAGCTGATGTATCTGGCGCATGTGAACTTCAGGCCCCATGACGGCGCGAGGCTCATCGATACGGTTCCGGACGATGGCAAGAACATCCGCATACGGACGGAATTGCCGCAAGGCTTGTTCAAACAGGCCGACAGCCACAAGGCCATGCTGGCGGCGATGCTGGAGAACCCGGCCCTGCACCGTGATCTTGTGCCGGGGCGGGCGGTCGACCCTGAAATTGTCATGGGTCTGAGTTTCAAAGCCGATGACCAGGGCTGGGGTCATGCCATGCAGCTGCTGCCCGATGGCACAGCGGACTATATCAGCCATCGCCCATCCGAATTGCCGGGCGGTGTTCGCTGGATGACCCGCAATGCCGACCAGGATGCGCTCGGCCTGTTTCTGCCCGGCACAGCGGAGGCTGATGGCTACACGGCGGAAAAGTCCAAGGGCAATGTGATGGTCATCGAGCCGCAGGCAAGTTTCCACTGCAGCCTCTCCTTCGGCGCTTTGACGGTGGCAGAGGCATTAGCCTTGCAGAAACGCGTCACCGGCGTGATGAAGGGGTAATGATTGATAGCCCCTCCCCCTTGTGGGGAGGGGTTGGGGTGGGGGATGGTTGGCAGCATGACTCGTGGCCCCCCACCCTCGATCCCTCCCCACAAGGGGGAGGGAGGAAGAGCAGCGCACCTCGAGACGCCGTTGCAGTCAATCCACCGCCTTCATCGTCCCCTGGCGATGGTCGCCGGAATAGACCTTGAAGCGGCCAATCTTGCGTTCTTCGGAATAGCGCTTGAGCATCGAGCGCGTGGCGTCATCCGCCAGCCTGTCCCACGGTAGGTTGTCGAAATCCGCCAGCACCGTGCGGCCGCGCGCATGCAGCAGGGCTTCGCCGCGATAAAAGATGCATTGCTCGCGTGTACTTGGATTCTCGAACACCGCAAAGAGAAAGCCCAAGGTCGCGTCGATGCCTTCGCGCGTCAGCAATTCATGCAGCTGTGAAGCGCTGCCATTATGGCCGTTGCGGCCAACTTCCGGAAGGGTCAATGAGCCGGCGCGGCCATCGGGCAGCAGGACAAGACGTCCCTCGTTCTCAAGAATGGCGCCCACCACCGTGCGGCTCGACGATGAAGCGGCGTTGACGGCCGCCTGCTCGAGGCCAAGCGTGATGTAGCCACCGCGCGCATAGCCCAGCGGATTGGCATCGCTATAAGAGAAGGCCTCGATATGGCCCATCAGGATAATGTGGTCGCCGGCATCGATGGATTGATAGCGGGCGCAATCGAACCATGCGGCCGAGCCCTCGATCAGCGGGCTGCCGAAGGGACCCGCGCGCCACTTCGCGACCTCGAACTTGTCCGGCCGCTTCGAGGCGAAGAGCACCGACGTATCCTTCTGGTGTTCGGACAAGATGTTGACGGCAAAGCCGCGCGCCTGACGGAAGACCTCCATGCTGGCGGCTGACTTGCCGATGCAGATCAGCAGCAGCGGCGGCTCGATTGAAACCGACGTGAAGCTGTTCGCCGTAAAGCCGCGCGGTGTTCCGTTGGCATCAGTGGTCGTGACGATGGTGACGCCGGTCATGAAGCCGCCGAAGGCGGTGCGAAGTTCGCGCGCCTCGAATGGGCTCAGGCGCTCGGCGAGGAAGATCATGAGCAGGCTGACCAGCGCCTCATCGCCCTGCGGCAGCGGCGCAAAGCGCCCGCGCATGGCGGCTTTCGCCTGAGCTTCTCCGGCTATCCTGCCGCCGTCATTTGCGAGGAACAGTGCCGGACAGAGGATTGTGGCCGAGCCCAGGTCCGGGCCGGTTGCTGCGGCAACGGCAACCACCCGTTTGACGCGCTGTGGCTTGTCGGCGGCAAACCCCAGCGCCAGCACGGCGCCAGTGCCACAGCCCAGCACATTAGCAGCTGAAACCCCAAGGTCATCGAGCAACCGCCGCACCTGCTGGAAGTCGGCGTCCGCCGCGAGATCGGGCGCAATGACGCGGTGCGTGGGCGAAAACGCGGTGATCAGGGCGCCATGCGCGTCGGCGGTCTCATTGGCGTCATGCAGCAGCACCAGCGCCTCGCCTTCACCCCTATCGATGAAGCTGGTTCCGCCGAGGCTGTTGCGGGGTTCGGACATGTTTCGCTTTGCTCCTGCAGATTACCCGTCTTGCAGGATCGGTGCCGGGGCCGTCAAGCGGGCGTCAGTCGAGATCGCCCTGCTTTTCCTTCAGCACCTGAGCATAGACGTTGATAATCAGGGCGGCAAGCAGGATGAGACCGCGGATGAGAATCTTGAGGAACGAATCGATCTGCACATGATCGAGGCCATTGTTGAGCACCCCCAGCACCAGAAGCCCGATAACGGTATTGCCGATGCCACCCCGGCCGCCGAACAGGCTGGTGCCGCCCACCACCACAGCCGCGATGGCGTCGAGAAGGAAGGTGTCGAACTGGTTCTGCTGGGCCGAGCCGAAATAGGCAACACCCAGCATGCCGGCGATGCCGGTGCACATGGCGCAGATAATCATCACCGTGGCGATGATCACCTTGACGTTGACGCCCGAATATTCCGCCGCCTCGCGGTTGCCGCCCACCATGTAAACATAGCGTCCGAAGCGCGTGTAGGTGAGCACCAGATGCGCGGTGACCAGGAAGATGACGCAAACGATGATCGTCCAGCGGATGCCGAAAATCGCGGTTGATCCGAGGAACGTGACGATATCGGGGAAGTTATAGGCGATCTGGCCACGCACCAGGAGGGCCGAAACGCCATTGGCGATCTGCATCATCGCCAGCGTCATGATGAAAGAGGGGATGCCGATCTTGGTGATGCCAAAGGCAGTGATGCCGCCAAAGGCAAAGGCGCTGAGCAGCGTCAGGACGACCGCAATGATGCCGTTCAGCGGAATGTTGGGAATATTCACATAGTCGGGCTGCAGCGTGAAATAGGCAACCGTGATGCCGATCGCGTTGGCAATCGCCGCCACTGAAAGATCGATCTCGGCGGTGAGGATGACGAAGGTCAGCCCCACGGCGATGATGCCGGTGATCGACACCTGCGAGAAGATGTTCATGGCATTGTCGAGCGACAGGAAGGATGGGCTGGCGATGCTGAAGAACACCACCAGCGCGAACAGCGTGAACACCGGCGCAATGTTGCGCAGCTGTTCGGCCAGGAACCGCTTGACATTGAAACGCTTCGGCGCCGCGGCTTCGCTCGTCGACATTACTCAATTCCCCTTGAATCACACATCAGGCTGCCGCCAGAAGGTCGGATTTCTCGATGCGGCCCGATGAGAACTCACGCGCCACGGTTCCCTTTTTAATGACCGTGATGCGATCGGCAAGGGTCAGGATGGTTTCGGGCTCCGTCGACAGCACCAGGATTGCCACGCCCTTGTCGCGCAAGGCCTTGACGATGCGGATGACATCTTCCTTGGCGCCGACATCCATGCCGCGTGTCGGTTCCGCGAGGATCAGGACGCGTGGCATGTGGGTCAGCCACTTGGCGAGCGCCACCTTCTGCTGGTTGCCGCCCGACAGTGAGCCGAGCGCAATCGAGGCCTTCGGCGGCCTGATCTGCAGGTCCTTGATATGGGTCTCGGTGATGGATTTTTCGGTTGTGGGCTTCAGCAGCAATTTGTGGATGCGGTCGAGAATGGCAATCGATACGTTCTTATAGACCGGCTCGGCACGAAACAGCATCATGCGCCGGTTTTCCGGCAGGAAGGCGATGCCGGCTTTCCGGGCCGCCGCCGTCGAGCGGAAATGGACGGGGCTGCCATCGACCTTCAGACTGCCGCGCCGCAGCGGCAGCTTGCCGAACAGGGCGCGCGCCAGCTCGATTTGGCCAGAGCCCATGAAGCCATAGACGCCGGTAATCTCTCCAGCTCGGAGATTGATCGAGAAGTCGCGGAGCGAACGTCCGTCGCCCACCCCGTCGACAGACATGACGATGGGCTTGCTGTCATCGCCCTTCAAGTCGGCATCCTCGCCCATGTGCATGCCAATCGAGCCGCGCCCGATCATGTGGGCGATGACCTTGTCCTTGGTGAGGTTCGAGGTTGCTTCCGTCACCACCTTCTGGCCGTTGCGGAACACCGTGATGCGGTCGGAAATCTCCAGCACGTCATCGAGGAAGTGCGAGATGAAGACGATGGAGCGGCCTTCGCCGCGCAGGCGCTTCAAAACGTCGAATAGTTGTTTGACTTCCGGCGGCGACAGCGCCGAGGTCGGCTCGTCGAGAATGATGATCTGGGCGCCCGAGAACAACACGCGAGACAGTTCGATCAACTGCTGCAGACCGACCGGCAGCGAACCCATCACCGTTTTGGGATCGATCTCGAGACCGAGGCTTTTGATCAGCGCCTTGGCATCGCGGTTCATGCGGCCCCAGTCGACCGTTCCCGCAGCGGTGAGCGGCTGGTTGCCGAGAAACACGTTCTCCGCCACCGTCAGATCCGGAATGACCGACAGTTCCTGGTGCACCATGCCGATCGAATTGGCCAACGCATCGCGCGCCGAGCGCAAGCGGACAGGTTGGCCCTTGATCTTCATGACACCGTCGAATTCATGATGGACGCCGGCGATGATCTTCATCAGCGTCGACTTGCCGGCCCCATTCTCGCCGACCAACCCGTGGATTTCACCGGGCTCCAGGGTGAAGCTCACGTCACGCAGCGCCAGCACGCCGCCAAAATGCTTGGAGACGCCGACAAGTTCAAGCAGGGGCGTGTGAGCGCCCCTGCCGGTTTCAGTGTTTGGTTCGGTCATGTGGCCGGAATCAGATCAGGAAGTTCTTCTGCAGCCAGAGATGGCCCGCCGCGGATTCCTTGGTGATCACAGGGCCGTCAGCGAGGATGAAGTCCGGAATGTCCTTGCCGGCCATTTCGCCACCCTGGACTGCCGCAACGCCTGCTGCCACCGACCAGCCGTGAATGCGGCAAGACGGATTGCGCACTGTTGCCACCATCGTGCCCTCGAGCACGGCGTTGACGGCGGGCGGCATGGCATCGACTCCGGCGATCAGAATGTCGGTGCGGCCCTTGGCCTTCATGACATTGTGCGCGGCGATTGCCATGTCGTCGTTGTGGAAGAAGGCGCCCTTGATGTCCGGGTATTGCGTCAGCAGCGATTCCCAGATGCGGGCAACCTTGGTGACATCCCAGTCGGCGGGTTGTTCGTCGAGCAGCTTGATGTTGGCGTTGCCATCGATGGTTTGGTGGAAACCCTTGGCGCGGCCCTGGGCACCTGAGTGGCCAAGCGCGCCTTGCGTCATCACTACATTGCCAGCACCGCCGATGGCGGCAACGAGCGCTGACGACACGACCGAGCCCATCATGACATTGTCAGGTGCGATGAAGGTGTGCAGCGGCACGGTTCCGGGCGGCGCTACCAGCGTATCCATGGCGATGACCGGTGTTCCAGCATCGATCATCTTCTTGATCGGATCGGTCAGCGTACCGATGCCGAAGGTCTGGATCGCCACGAAGTCCCACTTCTGCGATGCCATGTTGTCGATCGAGGCACGTTGCTTGGTGGCCGAGAGTTCACCGTCGAACCAGGTGATCTCGACATTCATGATCTTGCCCCAGGCTTCGGCGGCCTGCTTGCCCTGGGCGCACCACGAGGCCTGCAGTCCGGCGTTGGAGAAAGCGGCCTTCATCGGCTTTCCAGACGGAGCAAGAGCTTGCGCCATGGCCGGATCGAATCCGGCATCGGCGAGTAGAGCGGCACCGAGCGCTGTGACGCCCAGCTTCTTGAACACGTCGCGGCGAGTTGCGGCTTCCTTGATGAGATCGTTGAGCATTGCGTTGGTCCTCCTCCAGGCTCATGTGCATTTCGTACCGGTCACGTCCTTTGACCGCGTCGCGGCTGGAACTGTTGTTGCAGACACCGCTACGCAAACCTTCCATCAGAGTATGGAGTTTGTCCAGTGGAATTGTACGACAAATAACTTTGTTGCAGAGCGTCATTGTTATTGCGCTTGCGAAATTGTCAGGTGCGCCGCCGCCACGTCTTGCATTTGCCGCGTGTTTCGTATCCTCATGCGAGATACCACCATCAACAAAGTGCATATCATGTCTGCAACAATCGAGACCCGCGACGGCTACGCGCCGCAATCCCCCGCAACGCTTGCCGCCTATCTTTCCAGCATTGCAACGGTTCGCGCCATTCTTGGCGGTGAAGCGCAGCAATGGTCGGTGACCGAAGTCGGTGACGGCAATCTCAATCTCGTCTTCATCGTAAAGGGACCAAAGGGCGGCGTCGCGGTGAAACAGGCGCTGCCCTATGTGCGCCTGGTCGGCGAAAGCTGGCCGCTGCCCCTGTCGCGCGCTCACTATGAACACTTGGCCTTGACCGAACAGTCGCGGCTTACCGGCAGACTGGTTCCCGCCATCCATCATTATGACGAGAAACTTGCATTGATCGTGATGGAATTGCTCGAACCGCATATCATCATGCGGCGCGGCATGATCACCGCGACAGTCTATCCGAAATTCGCCGATGACATCTCGAGCTTCATGGCACGGACGCTGTTCTTCACCTCCGATCTCGCCCTCACTGCCGACAAGAAGAAGGCAATGATCGCCGCCTTTGCCGGCAACACCGCATTGTGCAAGATCACCGAGGACCTGATCTTCACCGATCCTTATCGCATCGCCGAGCTGAACCGCTGGACGTCGCCGCAGCTTGATACCTACGCCGCGCGCTGGCGCGAGGATGGCGATCTGAAAGTCGCGGTGTCGCGCCTCATCGTGGAGAGAGCGAATCGCATGGGCGCAATGTAGCGAGCGACACGCACAACACGCACACTGAGGGTGAACTCGCCCGAGCGCTTCCTGAGCTGACACTGAG
>JANLTS010000617.1:0-17585 GCA_031363045.1 Hyphomicrobiales bacterium | reverse complement strand
CGCAACGTCAAGAAAGCCTTTGGTGATGTCCAAATCATCAAGGGCGTCGATCTCGACATCACCGATGGCGAGTTTTGCGTTTTCGTCGGCCCCTCGGGCTGCGGCAAGTCAACTCTGCTGCGGATGATTGCCGGACTTGAGGACATTTCCTCCGGCGACTTGCAGATTGCGGGCAAGGACATGACCGATGTCGAACCCGCCAATCGCGGTGTCGCCATGGTGTTCCAATCCTACGCGCTCTATCCGCACATGACGGTGCGCGACAATATCGGCTTCGGGCTGCGCATGACCGGGCATTCCAGGGAAGATGTCGAAAAGCGCACCAAGCGTGCCGCCGACATGCTGCAGCTCGGCACCCTGATGGACCGCAAGCCGTCGCAGCTCTCCGGCGGACAACGTCAGCGCGTGGCCATCGGCCGCTCGATCGTGCGCGAGCCCGACGTGTTCCTGTTCGACGAACCATTGTCGAATCTCGATGCATCGCTGCGCGTGCAGATGCGCATCGAGATCGGCAAGCTGCATCAGGATCTGAAGGCAACGATGATCTATGTCACCCACGATCAAGTGGAAGCCATGACCATGGCCGACAAGATCGTGGTGCTGAATGGTGGTGTTATTGAGCAGGCTGGGTCGCCGCTCGAGCTTTATCACCGGCCACGCAATCTCTTCGTCGCCGGCTTCATCGGCAGCCCGAAGATGAATTTCATCAAGGCCGTGGCATCACCAGGCAAGGATGGCTACATTGACGTGCAGTTGCCAAGTTCGGTCAATGTCTTGCTGCCCGCCCATGGTGCCATGGTAAAACCCGGGCAACCCGTCACGCTCGGCATCCGGCCCGAACACTTGAGTATCGCCGGAGAGAGCGATGCAAAGCTTCCCGCCACGGTGCGGCTGGCCGAGTATCTCGGATCGGAGTCGATGTTCTATGCTTCACTTGCCGATGGCAGCGACATCTCGGTCAAGGCGGATGGCTTGGCGAAGGCTGCGACTGGATCGGCTCTGGCCATCGGATTTCCGGCTGCGGCCTGCCACCTCTTTGATGCTCAAGGCAACGCCATCCTCAATGGCGATCTGACCCGCTGATGCTTGGCGTCTGCTATTATCCCGAACACTGGCCGGAAGACTGGTGGGCAGAAGATGCCCGCCGCATGCGCGAAACTGGCATCACCTTCGTGCGCATTGGCGAGTTTGCCTGGTCACGCTATGAGCCGAA
Organism: Hyphomicrobiales bacterium; assembly: GCA_031363045.1. GTDB lineage: Bacteria > Pseudomonadota > Alphaproteobacteria > Rhizobiales > Aestuariivirgaceae > Aestuariivirga. Next base: position 16,372 of record JANLTS010000617.1, on the reverse strand, counting down.
GCGTGGGCAGTTCGATTGGGGTTGGCTTGACCGCGCGATTGATGTCCTGGCCAAGGCTGGCCTCAAGATTGTTCTCGGTACTCCCACCTGTACGCCGCCCAAGTGGCTGGTCGATGACAACCCGGACATTATCCCGGTCGACCAGGATGGCAAACCACGCGGTTTCGGATCGCGCCGCCACTACACGTTTTCAGCCCAGTCGTATTGGGCCGAAAGCCGGCGCATCGTTGAAACTCTGGCGAAGCGCCATGGCAATCATCCGGCTCTTGTCGGCTGGCAAACTGACAATGAGTATGGTTGCCATAACACCATCCTGTCTTGGAGTGAGACGGACCTAAAAGCTTTCCGGCAATGGCTGCGGCAAAACTATCAGTCGGCTGAGCAATTGAACGAAGCCTGGGGGAATGCCTTCTGGTCGATGGAGGTCAATGACTTCGATGACGTTGTGCTGCCAAACCTGGCGGTAACGGAAACCAATCCGGCAGCCCGTCTCGATTTCTGGCGCTTTCATTCTTCCCAGGTCGCGGCCTATGACGCCATGCAATGCGCGATCATCAGGGCCAATTCGCCCGGGCGCTGGATCACCCATAATTTCATGGGTTTCTTCAATGAATTCGACCATTGGCCGGTGGGCGCCAACCTCGATCTGGCATCATGGGACTCTTATCCTATTGGATTCGTGGAACGCTTTCCGTTTTCGGAAGAAGAGAGGAATTGCTGGGCGCGGACGTCACATCCCGATATCGCGCCGTTCCATCACGATCTCTACCGTGGTGTGGGTCACGGCCGGTTCTGGGTGATGGAACAACAGCCAGGTCCGGTGAACTGGGCGCCGTGGAATCCGGCGCCAAAGCGCGGCATGGTGCGGCTCTGGACGTGGGAGGCATTGGCCCATGGCGCTGAAGTGGTGAGTTACTTCCGCTGGCGGCAGGCTGTGTCAGCACAGGAACAATTTCATTCGGGCCTCAATCTTCCTGGTCAGCAGGAGTTTTCGCAAGGCGGACGGGAGGCCGCGGCAACGGCGCGCGAACTAGATATCCTCGGACCGTTGCCGGCGGCGGAGCGCGCACCGGTGGCTCTGGTCTACGACTATTCGGCGCATTGGATGACCAGCATCCAGCCGCAAGGCGAGGATTTCCGTTTCCATGAGCTGGCTTTCCGCTGGTATGAAGCGATACGCCGCTTGGGTCTCGATGTCGATTTCGTTGCCCCAGGCGCGGATCTAACCGGCTACAATCTCGTGTTGGTGCCGACGATGCTGCATGTCTCCGATGCCGCGGAACGGGCCTTCTCGAGCGCTCAAGGAGTGGTGATCTATGGACCCCGCAGCGGATCGCGCACCCGGCACCATGCAATCCCCGCCAATTTGCCACCAGGCCCGCTTGGCTCACTTCTGGGCATGCGAGTGCTCGAAGTATCGTCCTTGCGTCCGGGGTTGTCTTCCACTGTCCAAGGTGTAATTGCCGGCAAGGCCGTCCGCTGGCAGGAGAATGTCGAGACGAACTCGAATGTTCTCGCCCGCTTCGACAACGGCGATCCGGCATTGATCAGCAAAGGCAATCACCATTACCTTGCTTGTTGGCCCGACGAACAGCTTCTCGGTGACTTGATGAGTTTTGCCACCGCCAAGGCTGGGCTTCAGACCATAAAATTGCCGCCGGCGATCCGCCTGAGGCGGCGCGGAAACTTCATCTTTGCCTTCAATTACGGAGTGGAATCATGGGATTCTCCTGTCAACGGGCATCTGCTGATCGGAACACAATCGCTTGGACCACAGGACCTCAGCATTTGGCGGGTGGCGTAGCGGACTGCTGTCGTCGGTGTTCGGAATCGAAGGCGCCGCATTGGCGGTTGCCAGTACCCATGAAATCTGGATCGGCATCAGCGTCATTGTTCTGAAGTGGCTGAATGAGCCTTCCGTCGATGTCGTGTGGCTCACGTTCTCGCGCCTTGCAACGCGAACAAACAGTTTGCATTACGAGATGGCTGGTGTGGCGAGAAGCCAAAGGCCGAACGCGGTGTAGAGCACCATGAAACAGGCTAGCGGAATCTCGAGCCTCAGGATTTCCAGACGGCAAAGACCGGTATCGGTGGCCATCTCATGGGCAACGAAGACGGCAACGAGGTGACCGAGAATGATGGCGGACGTCTGCGCCGTGAACAGCACGAACGCACCAGAGGCAGTGTTCTGGAACGACGCTGTCACATGCACATGGGCGAGGCCCAGAAAGTCAGCGCCTGAACCCAGCGGATCATTGAGTGCCAGAGCCAGGTATTGCAAGGTCAAGAGCGTGTCACCCAGATAGTGTGCGAAGTGATAGACAATTGAAATTGGGATGAGAGAGAAAACGAAGCGGCCAACCAACGGCAGAAGCCGCCCTGGTCGGCCCGCCCACAACCAGCCGCATGTGACAGCAGCGATGAACAGCACTGACAAGGCCAGGAACGACGCCACGAGGCCTCGCGTATTGGCTGCAATCAATGCCGTGCGGCCAGGATAATCCAACGGGTTGACGCCGATTGCTGCAAGCCACACGAAAGTATTGGCGAAGCCATCGAAGGAAATGGAGCTCAGGGTCAGCAGAACGAAAAGCGTTCCGGCGATGGGAAGTGGCGCAAGCAACAGAAGGCCGGCACCAGGCAGTCTCATTCCCGCTCGTGTAAGAGGAGCGGCCGCACCAAGCTGGGCGAGGAATACGCCAAATGGATCGCCCTTCCCCAGCCAGGCAGAAGGACCACATATGACGACAGCAAGCAGAGTCGCGGCGGCATAGAGCGCCACGATGAAAGCCAGACGGGGCGGATCCTGTGGGCCCGCATCAACAAGCTGAAACCAGGCGAAAGCGGCGAACATCAAGAGTGCGGGCCAGTAGGCCAGGCCATCCGGCATCCGCAACGGTGGGGGTTCGAGGCGACCGCCCAAAACGCGGTTCAGCAAAGCGTGTACACCGCAGAACGGGTTGAGTTTCGCCCAGAGATTTCCGAAGATCGGATGCAGCAATACGAGGACCACCCACCAAAGTGTCCAGATCGTCAGCGGCAGAAGATTTTCCGCCGGATCATGCGGCCCCAAAAGCCCTATCCAAATGAGCAAGGCTAAAAGGACTGCACTGATGAGACTGGGGAACACCGGCCAGCGCTCGGGCGGCAGGTGCTTGCCTAGGTATCGATGAGAAGGCCCGGCATTCAGCAAAGATGCGACAGCGAATGACGCGAACACAGCCAGAGTGCCGCCGAGAATTACATATCCAGTCGGCAGCAACATCACGAAGCCGCGCGCGGCACTATGGGCTTGAGCCGAGGCGCAAGACAGCATGAGCAGCAGAAGTGTCGCAGCGATCCTGCCCATGCTCAGATGCCGACGCCGACATATTTGTCGACCAGGTGCCGGTCCTTCCGCAACGCTTCAACCGCGATGGTGGTGATGACGCGGCCGTTCTCGACGAACGCGACACGGTCGGCAATCGGCAGTACCGCATCGACCCGCTGCTCGACCAGTATTGTGGTAACCCCGTGCGCCTTAAGGTCAAGCACCGATTGGCGGATGCGTCCTACCATTGCCGGGCTCAGGCCTTCGGTCGGCTCATCGAGAAGCAACAGTTTCGGATTGATGCAGAGGGCGCGTGCCATGGCCAGCATTTGCTGCTCGCCGCCGCTCATCGTGCCGGACCGTTGATCGAGACGTTCCCTCAACACGGGAAAGAGCGCAAGGGCACGTTCGAGCACATCTGCGCCGGAATCGCAGGTCATCAGGCCAACCTTCAGGTTTTCCATGACCGTGAGTTCGGAGAACAGTCGGCGGCCTTGGGGTACATAGCCGATGCCACGGCGGGGAATTTCGTGGGGTGGCAGTCTCGTCAAATCCTCGCCATCGAGGGCGATTTGCCCAGACTTTGGCGGCACCAGTCCCATGATGGCTTTCAGGGCGGTTGTCTTGCCGGCACCATTGCGCCCGAGAAGGCAGAGAATTTCACCGGCTTCAAGTTTTAGCGAGAATCCCCGCAGCACTTGCGCCGCGCCATAGAAACAGTCGATGGCGCGGATATTAAGCATCGGCAGAGCCCAGATAGGCGGTCTGGACCGCGGGGTCGGCGCGGATTTCGCCTGGTGACCCCTCAGCCAGGATTGCACCGCGATCGAATACGGTGATGCGGTGCGCCAGATCCATGACCACCGGCATGTTGTGCTCGATCAGCAAGACTGTGGTGTCCCGCGAAAGCCCCCGGACGAGTTCGATGAAGTTGGCAATCTCGGCATCCGACAGGCCCTGCGTCGGTTCATCAAGGATCAGCAGCTTGGGATGCAACGCCAGACCCATTGCGACTTCGAGCAGGCGCTGGTGGCCATAGGACAGCGTTCCAGCAATCTGTTGGGCGCGGTCTGCCAGCCCGACGTGTTCAAGCGCGGCGCGGCTGCCAGCAGCGCCCGATTGATGCGCGGCCAACTCCACATTCTCGCTCACGCTCAGGTTGGCGTAGATGCTGGTGATCTGGAACGTATAGGCAATGCCACGCCTGACGCGCCTGAATGCAGGCAGGCGGGTGATGTCCTCACCCTCAAACAACACGATGCCCGAACTTGGCGGCACGCGCCCGGCAATCAAGCTGACGAAAGTGGTCTTGCCGGCGCCATTTGGTCCGATGACGGCTCGCACTTCGCCTGCCATCAACGTGAAATCGACCTCCGAGACGGCTATCAGGCCACCGAAACTTCGCGACAACCCGCGCGTTTCGAGGAGAGCTGTCATGGCAGCCACGGCACGTAACGCTGACGGAGTGTTCCAATGATACCCTTGGGAAAGAACAGCACCAGAAGAATGAGCACAGCTCCTACCATCAGCAAATTGGCGTTAGTGAAACTCGAGGCAAAATCCACCAGAAGAAACATCAACGCCGTGCCGAGTACCGGACCTAGCACGGTCGAGGCGCCGCCCAGCAATGTCCATAGCAGCGGATGGATCGAATATTGAATGGAGGCCAAAGTGGAACCAGCATAGGCGAACATCAGGGCGTAGGTGGCACCCGAGACGGCCGACAGCATGCCCGATATCACGAAGGCGATGAGCTTGTAGCGGGCGACATCGTAACCCAGCATCGCCGTGCGGTTCTCATTCTCGCGGATGGCAATGAGGACATGACCGAAGCGCGACCGCACCAGCACCAGTGTCAGCGCCACGGCACAACCGAGAATCGCCAGCGCCATATTGTAACGCAGCACTTCGCTGGTGAGATCGACTGGGACCCCCAGGAAGATGAAGGACCGGATCGCATCGGGAATGACGATCCCCTCATCGCCGCGTGTAAATTCACCGAAGTAGAGCACGGTCAAAAAGGCGGCCTGGGAAAACATCAGTGTGACAATCATGAACGCGACGCCAGTGGCTCTGAGAATGATCGCACCCATGACCAGCGAAACTACGAAGCCAATGACAATCGCCATGGCGAAGGCCGCCGGCACCGAAAGACCGGCCCTGGTCGTGCCGATGGCTGCCACGTAGAGTCCAGTGGCGAAGAACATAGCATGGCCGAGACTGAGCAATCCCGTGTAGCCGAAGAGAAAATTGTAACCCACCGCATAGACGGCCAGCACCATAATGCGCGTGAGCGTCAGCACCGCATAGTCGCTAGCGAAAAACTGCCCGGCGAAGAGTGCCACCAGCACCGCGAGATGCAGCAGCACCACCTTGGTGAGATTGCCGCTCATCGTATCGGTGCCCCGTAGAGTCCTTGCGGGCGCACCACCAGCACCAGGGCCACCAGCAATGTCGCCAGGATCGAGGCCAGAGTTGGGGAGAAGAACACCGAAATGATGCCATCGGCCATGCCGATCACAAGTGCGGCGATGACGCTGCCCTTGATCGAACCCAGTCCACCGACAATGACAACGATGAAACTCATCAGCAATGGATCGAGCCCCATGAGATAATGTGCCTGCTGTATGGGTACGATCAACACGGCGGCAACAGCGACGAGCGCCGCGCCGGCCACGAAAACGGCGGCATAGACCTGATGCACTGGAATTCCGAACGCCGTGGCGGTCTCACGGTCGAACTGGGTGACCCGCATGATGAGACCATAGCGGGTGCGGGCCAGCACCCACCAGACGCCGAGTAGAATGGCCGCCGAAGCCACTACGACAAACAATTTGTAACCGGAATAGCCAAACCACGGAAAGACGATGCGATAGGTGAAAGGTGCCGCTACCGGTTTGGCATCGGCACCGAAGACCGAGAGCGCCAGTTGCTGGACGACGAAGAGCAGGCCGATGGTCGCAACGATAGTTGCCTCTGGATCATAATTGATGCGGCGGAGCAGCAGGCGTTCGGTCAAAAAAGCTAGAAGACCGACCGCGGCTGGCGCCACGATCAGCGCTGCAACGAAGCCTGCAAGCGGTCCGCCCGGCACGGTTTTCGCCGTCCACCAGGCGAGCATGGCACCAAGCATGAAAAATTCGCCATGCGCGACATTGACGACGCGCATGACGCCGAAGACCAGCGACAGTCCAAGCGCCGAAAGCGCCAGCACGGCGGCGGCCACGGTGCCCTCGAGGAGGGCGAGGAGAAGATGGGGAAAGAAGGACAATGGATGTTGGCTCCGAGAGTTACATCTCTCCCCAGTTAAAAAAGTGGAAAGCTACAGCGCCATCTTGGTGTAGTCGGCCTCCGGTTCGTAGAGGCCTTCCTCGATGGTGGTGCGGTAAACCACATCGGCGACACCACCCTTCACCTGCGTGATGTTCTGGTGGCCGAAGCTTTGATGGATCTTGCCATTGAAGATCTTGTCGCCCTGTGGATGCTCGTTGCCCTCGGCAATCATGGTGATGGCCTCGGTTGCCTCGATCAGCTTGGCCTTGTCGGCTGGGCCCTGATAACCCGCCGCCTCCATCGCCGCCTTGAGGGTGAACAGCGTCTCCCAGCAGCCGAACATATGCGAGAAGGTCGAAACATCGGCCGGGTCCGAGGTGCTGGCACCATTGGCGTCAACGCCGACTTTGCCGCGGTAGAAGCTGTCGTGTGCCTTGGGGGCCGCTCCGGCAAAGCGTGGATAGGCCTCCCACAGATAGGAGCCTTCCAGGAACTCGAGACCGGGGCTCTTGAAGTCGACCGCCTCAAGGCTGTCAACAAAGCCAAAGAGTGCCGGATGCTGGGAACCGAAATGTTCGCCCAGTTCCTTGACGAAGGTGAGAACCGCCGGGCCCACCATGACATGATAGATCACGTCGGTATCAGCCGGGATTTGCGGGAAGTAGCGGGTGAAGGACGATTCGGTCGGCGGGATCGGGATCAGGGCATTGACCTCGCCACCCTGCGCCTTGATGGCGGCGGAAAAATAGTCGCGGTGATCGTAGCCGAAGGCGAAATCGGGATAGATCATGCACACTTTCTTGCCGAGATTCTTGGCAATCCACGGCGCCAGCGAAATAACCTGGCTCTTCACATCGGTGATGCCGGGCTGGAACGTATAGCGATTGAGCGCCCCTGAAGCCACATGATGGCCTTCTGACACTACATAATAGGGCAGCTTCAACTCACCGGCCCGCGGGGCGGAGCCCATGACGACGTGGCTGAAGAGCGTGCCGAAACCCACGTCACACTTGTGTTGGGTGGCAAATTTCTCGACCACTTCGGCGCCGCGTCCGGGGTCGGTGCCATCATCCTCGGCAATGACTTCGAGGGGGCGGCCGTTGATGCCACCCTGCTCGTTGATCAGGGCCACAGCAGCAGTGGTGGTCCTTTCATACCAGCGGCCATAGGCGGCACCGATACCGGTGCGGTGGACCTGGAACCCGATCCTGATCGGCTCGGACGAGGCAGCTTGAGCATAGCGAACGAAACCGGGCCCAACGGCAAACCCGGCTGCCGCCGTCACTGAACCCTTCAGAACGCTACGGCGCGTCATGGCCTGTTTGGCCGGTACGATCAATTTGGAACCTTCCATTGACGTTCTCCTACCCCTAGTTTGTCGTTGCTCTCAGGCTGTCGGTCTATTGGCCGGAATGGGTTTTCGGCTGCTCGACGGAACCGATCATAGCAAAACTGCAACCGCTGACCAGTGACTAGCCTTCGGCAGTCACGAAAGGCAGGTTTGCATTGTCGCGCCTGAGTTGTTAGATTCGCTCCCGTGTCCGATTTCATTGCGAATCTGCGAGAACGGTCGCTGCTGAGCGAGGAGCAGGCGCAACGCTTGTTGCGCGGCAAGGCGCCGGAAGGCATCAGCCAGGTCCGGCGCATCTTGCAGTCCGGTTATGTCGACCAATTGGCATTGGCGACGGAATTATCGCGGCATTTCAGCATCCGGCAAATCGAAGATGTTGAATGGCCGACAAAGGAGATTCTGCCTGACCGCATCTCCCGGCGTTTTATCCGCGAACACCACGTGCTGCCGTTGGCGGCGGACGAGCGCCAAGTCACCGTGGCGGTAAGCGATCCGACCGATTCAAACGTCCTCGGAGCCCTGAAGATTGCCACCGAGCGCAGCATCGACTTGCGCATCGCCACCGACAGCCAGATCATGTCGCGCATCGAAGCCCTGATCGAGCAGCGCAACATCGACAAGCCGGAATCGCGCGGCGGTGGGTCCAATCTTTCGGACGAAGACGAAGCGCAGATCAAGGACCTGGCGCTCGATGCGCCAGTGATCGATCTCGTGAACCGGTTGTTCCGCGAAGCATCGGCGGCGCGCGCCACCGACCTGCATATCGAACCGGCACGCGGCCGGGTGTTGGTGCGCCGCCGGGTCGATGGACTGATGCAGGAAGCAGCTTCGCTGCCTCCTGAGCTTGGACGTGCCACGGTGTCGCGCATCAAAATCCTCACTGGCCTCAATATCGCCGAGCGGCGGCTGCCGCAGGACGGGCGGGCGCGGGTCAAAGCGGGCGAGCGTGAGCATGACATTCGCGTTGCCACTATGCCGACGATCCATGGCGAGAGCATCGCCATCCGCTTTCTGCACGCCACCAATCAGACACCCGGCATCGGCACGCTGGGGCTGGAGCCGAAGCAGCTGGCGCTGCTGAAGGCACAGGCGAACCACGACAATGGCATGATCGTGGTGACCGGCCCCACCGGCAGCGGCAAAACCACGACGCTCGCGGCGGTCCTCGATTTTCTCAACGAACCGACGCAAAGGCTCCTCACCATCGAGGACCCGGTCGAATACCAAATCGAGGGCGTCAACCAGATTCAGATCCGGCCCGACATTGGCCTGACATTTGCGACCACGTTACGCTCGCTGCTGCGGCTCGATCCCGACATCATCATGGTCGGTGAAATGCGCGACAGCGAGACAGCCAAGATCGGCGTCAACGCGGCCTTGACCGGGCATTTGGTACTGACCACACTGCACACCAATTCGGCCGCGGGCGCCATTACACGCCTGATCGATCTGGGCGTTCAAGCCTTCCTCATTGCCTCGACACTGCGCTGCGTCGTCGCGCAACGCCTGGTGCGCAAGCTGTGCCAAACCTGCCGCGAACCGCATGAGGTGAGCGAAGAGGTGCTGCATGAAATTCCGGCGGAAGCGGCGCGCCAGCACAAGGGCCCGGCCCGAATGTGGAAGCCCAAGGGTTGCGAACATTGCAACAGCAGCGGCTTTCTCGGACGGGCGGCAATTTTCGAAATCCTGATTGTCGATGAGCATATCCGCCGTCTGATCAAACCGGATGTCAGTTCCGACGTCATCGCCAAACAAGCCATTGCCAGTGGCATGGTGACGATGCTAGGCGACGGCTTTGCCAAGTGTCTTGAGGGCATTACGACGATCGAAGAGATCGGCCGTGTGACATCGGAAGACTGAGAATGGCCAAATTCCGCTATTCCGCCATCCGCGACAGCGGTGAACGCGTCACCGGCGAAATCGAGGGCAGCGACCGGTCCATGGTTCTCGGGCGGTTGGGCGAACAAGGATTGCACCCGATTGAAGTGAAGGATGCCGAACTCGAGCTCTCGGCAGGTGCGATGTTCAGACTTGGCAGCGGGCCTGCCAGCTTCACCGAGATTTCGGTTTTCACCCGCGAACTGGGGTGGCTTCTCAAAGCCGGAATGACGCTTAACTCCGCCCTCGATATCCTGGCAAAGGAAACCTTCACATCAAGTTTCGGCGGGCTGATCGGAACGATGCGGGCCGATATCCGCAAGGGCAAAAGTTTCCATCAGGCGCTGGCCGAGTCTGGCGCCTTTCCGCCCTACTATGTCAGCATGATTGAAGTCGGAGAGGCCTCGGGAACACTGCCCGGCGTCCTTGAACGCATTGCCACGGCGCGTGAGCGCGAGCAGAAAATCCGCGGCAAGCTGGTTTCGGCGCTGATCTATCCGTCGCTGCTGGTGACACTGGCAACAGGTGCCGTCATCTTCATCATGGTGTCGGTGGTGCCAAGCATCAAGGACATGATCGAGGGTTCGGGCGCTCCGATTCCGGAACAGGCGAAATTCGTCATCTCGATGTCGGATTGGCTCATCGCCAACGGCCAGACGGTGCTGATCGGAGTGCCACTCGTCTTGCTGCTGCTGGTGGCAGTCCTCGGCGGCGGAGCCATGCAACGGCTGTTGCGCGGCGTCGGCATGTTTGTTCCAGTCATCGGTTCCTTGATCCGCAAGGCCTCGGTGGTACGATTTTGCCGCATTCTCGGCACCTTGCTGCAAGCCGGTGTCGGCCTGCCCGAGAGCCTCAAACTGATGCTGCCAACAGCCGAGACGCCGCAAATCGGCCGCACCATCAGCGATATGGAAAATGCCCTGCGCCAAGGTGGCAATTTCCTTGCACCGCTGGAACAGTCGCGCATTTTCCCGCCATTATTGTCACGCATGCTTTCGGTTGGAAGTGAAACCGGCAACCTCACGCAGAGCGTTCTCCAGGTGACGGACATTCTGGAGGATGAACTTGACCGCCAAGTGGAGCGCGCGTTGACACTGATCGAACCAGCCATCATCTTGGCCTTGAGTGGTGTCGTCGCTTTCATTATCACGTCTCTGATGAGTGCTATCATCAGCGTTAACGACCTTGCCATATGAATAGGTTCCGGATGTCCATGACTGCCCGTCAGACTAAAATGCCCGCTTCCAGGACAACTGATGCCGAGGACGGCTTTACCTTGGTCGAACTCCTGGTCGTTCTGGTCATTCTTGTCCTTCTGGCCAGCATCGTCGGCCCCCGGGTGATCGGCTATCTGCAATCCTCCAAGGCCAAGACGGCGCAAGTACAAATCGAAAGCCTCGTGACTTCGCTCGAACTTTTCCACATCGATGTTGGCCGCTACCCGTCGGGTGCGGAGGGGCTTGACGCGTTGGTAAAACCTGCTGGCAAGGCAACCGGTTGGAACGGCCCCTACCTGAGCAAGGGCAGTGTGCCGCTTGATCCCTGGGGTCAGCCATACAAATATGCATCGCCCGGCAAACGCGGAGCATTTGATATCTTCACCCTGGGCGGTGACGGCAAGGAAGGCGGCACGGATGAGGATGCCGACATCTATAACTGAGCGCCAAAGGGCTGCAGACGAGAACGGTTTCACGCTGTTGGAGTTGCTGGCCGTCATGGTCATCCTCGCCATGGCGGCGGCGGCTTTCAGTTGGGGTGGCCAGCGCACGTCCGAGACTGCGAAGTTCCGTGCCTTCATCACCCAGACTTCCGCCATGCTGCGCGATGGCCGGGCGCGCGCCATGCGAAGCAGAACTGAAGCGGTGGTGCGTTTCGATGCCGGCGGTAGGCGCGTCGATGGACCAGGTGGCGAAAGCCTTGGCATGCCACAAGGTGTCGAATTCTCGGCGCTGGTGGCTGGAAACGAGGCCACGACATCGGCGGCCGACATCCGTTTCTATCCGGCTGGCAATTCTTCCGGTGGCGCCCTCACCTTCAGTTTCGGTAACCAGTCTTACGTGATCCGGGTCAATTGGCTGACGGGCAATGTCTCATCGCAACGCAGCTGAACTCAAGGGCCAGTCAGGTTTCTCGCTGGTCGAGGTGCTGACCGCACTTGTCATATCGGCGATTGCACTCGTGGTGTTACTGCGTGGGCTTGGCTCGTCGCAAGTCTCGGCGGTCTATCTCGAATCACATTTGGGGGCCCGCATACTTGCCCGTTCGATCATCGAAGACGAACGCCAGGCCGGCGAGACAAAAACCGGGCAAAGGAGCGGCGACAGCGGACAGTATCGCTGGACGTTCGACGTGACGCCGGCAGAAGTTGAAGGCATTGGGAAGATGCAGGACGGCTTCAGGCTGTACCGCCTGAACGTCGAGATTAACTGGAGTCCGCGCGGGCGCCTGGTGCTCGATACGTTGAAATTGGGCAAATGAACATGCCCCGCACGGATGTCGCCGAGGGCGGGTTCACGTTGCTTGAAATCCTGGTTGGGCTTCTCATTTCGTCGCTCATTCTTGCCGGCCTCAGCTTGGCCATGGGCAGCATCAACCGCGGCTTTGAACAGACGACAGCGGCCATTGACAGGCAGGGAGGTATCACCACTGGCCTCGAAGTCTTTCATCAGGATATCTCGAGGATCGAGCGGGTTACCGATAATCCCGAAAATCCCGCGCGGTTTCTGTTTGCCGGGAGTCCGCGCGAGTTGATCTATGTGCTGGCCGAACGGCCTGGCAGCAATGAAGACGGACTTTACTGGGTACGGCTTGCCATAACGAAAGAGGCCGATGGCGGTGATGTGCTGACGCGCACGCGAGCAGCATTCAATCGGCCGGTGCCGGCATTGACGGCCATTGGCTGGACCGACGAGGTGGTGCTGATACAAGGCCGGGTCGACATGGGCTTCAGTTATCGCAATCCGCGCACAGGCCTGCGCGACTGGGCGGGGACATGGTCGGCGGCGAACATGTTGCCGGGCCAGATCAGGATTGAAATCACTGATATCGCCACAGGACGGGCACGGGTGCCGGGCTTCACCGCAACTTTGAAGATATCCGCCGAGGCCGGCTGCCCAGATCTCAATGCTCCAGGCTGCAGCATGAAAAACAAGGGGACGCTCGTGGCGGCGGAAGGTGCACAATGACTGGCGCGCCCCGCGAAGACACAGGCAGTCAGGGGATGATCCTCATCGTTGTCCTCTGGGCGGTGAGTCTGATGACGCTAACCGTCGTGGCGCTCAGCGCCTTGTCACAAAAGAGCCTGTCGCTGGCAGGCGTTGAAACTGATCGAATGCGAACCGAAGTCGCACTTGAGGCAGGAAGTGCTGCTGCCTATGCCATGATCTTGGCGGAAAAGCCCGAAAATCGCATATATTTCAATGGTGAGCCGGTCACGATCGATACCGGTTCGGGGAGAATTGTCGAAATCAGCATCCGCGATGCTTCAGGCCTCATCGATCTCAATCGCGCCGAGCCGGTTCTCATCGAGCAATTCGTCAAGAAAAACGTGAGTGACGGTACAATTGCTGGAGTGCTGATCAAAGCCATTAACGCGCTAAAGCCCGAGCCAAAGCCAGATTCCCGCCAGGGATCCAACAGCGGGAATGGCATTTCGCCGGGCAAACACACTTTGACGCAGCCGCAGACCGGGGCCGGGCAAGCGGCGTCTGGTCAACCGGCGGCCAATGAGACCGAAGAGGGCAATCTGCCGCCACCCGTGGCCATTGCCTCGATTGGGCAGATTTATGGCATCGCGGACATTCCAGACGCGGCTTTGGACAAATTGTTGCCCCTTATCACGCTGTACAGCAGTCAGGGCGGCAAGGTAAATCCGCTGGCGGCACCGAGGGAGGTGTTACTGTCGATTCCTGGATTGGGAGATCGGGAACTTGGGATATTCGAAACAGCGAGAAAGCGGCGGCAATGGCAAACGGCGCCAGTGCAAGCGGCAATCAGCGCCTTGGAAAAGTTCGTGGTCGTCGGTGAAGCCAGAAGTTTCGTGGTAACTGTGAAGCTGCTGAGTGGTCCCGGTCTCATCGCCGGCAGCAGTTTGATTTCAAGTGTTGTCGCCGATGGGAGTGGCAAGGAAGCGTTCCAGGTTATGGCCTGGTCATGGTAGTTTGAATCGCGGCAATCGGAAACAAATGACGACGAGCAATTCAGCCACAGCACAGATCCTTGGGATTGGCAGCCGCCTGGGCGCCAAAGCCTCCGGAGCAATCGCGGCATTTGCCGATGGTCTGGCTGGAACCGTTCCTGCAGCCAATACCTGCAACTGCATGATCCTCGCTGATGAGAACGGCCTGTCGGCACATCGCCGCGATGCGCTGAAACAATGGCAAACGTGGTTCGGGCTACCGGCTGGAAATGCCGAACGCCTGAAACAGGATCTGGGTAAACTGCCGCGTGGCCGCACTTTGCTGCGGGCCGGCCGTGGCCGCGCTGTGATGACCCGGCTGGCGCTGCCAGCAGCAACCCGTGATGTGTTGGGCCAAGTGGTGCGTAATAAAGTGGAGAGCCTGGCGCCGTGGCCGGTGTCGGAGGTGCTTTGGGGATACCGCATGGCCGGCGCCCCGCAGGGCGAACACATCATGGTTGATGTCGGGATCATCAGCCGCAAGACCGCAGCCGAACTCTTGAACAAGCTCGAGGCAGCGGATGTGAAAATCTCGCGCTTCGAAGTCGGTGACAGTGACGGACTTCTCGACGGAATTGAGATCGACGTGCATGGCAAAGAGCGGCGGCAGGTAATGCGCGGGCGCGTCAAATTCGCGATGACCGCCGTGGCAGCCGCAGCGATTATCGTTGGCGCCTATGGTAGCTATCTCACCTACAAGACCATGGCGGAAACGGCGGCGGTAGAAGACGGAATTGCAAAAGTTCAGAATTTGTTGCGGAACAAGAACGGCGCTGGCAGCGCCTCGCAGCGGCTCGCGGCCGCCAACGTGCTTTATGCACGAAAGCGCGAGACGCGGCCGGCACTTGAACTTCTGGACACCGTGACCAAGCTGGTTCCTGACGGCATTTGGCTGTCGACACTCGACATCGACGCGTCCACACTGACAATTTCTGGGCGCGGCACGCAGGTTCCCGGAGTGATCGAAACACTCGAATCTTCCGACGCATTCAAGGACGTGAACTTTGCATCCGCCACACAACGCGAAGCCGATGCCGCAACCGACAGTTTCTCGATTTCGGCGGTCATCGAAGCCAAGGCGCCGGCACCATGACGGCCAGAACTTCCGGGGGTTTGGCGCTGCTGATCAGTGCCGTGCTAGCGATGGCGGCACTTGCGGCGCTGCCCTTTGCATTGCAAGCCTCCGAACTGAGCGGGTTGGCGGAAAAGCGCCTTGAATTGCGGTTCATGGAAGCCCGGCTCAAATCGGCAAAGGAAGGTCCTCAGAACCGGCTGACCGAGGCTGACAATGTTGATCCCCTGTTTGTAAGCGGAACGACCACCGGTCTTGCCGTCGCCGAGATGCAGGCCTTCGCCAGCAAGCTTGCGCAGGCCAGTGGATTGGCGGTCCAGAGACTTCAACCGCTGCAAGCGGACCGTGATGGCAAACTTGCGGTGCTTCGTATTGAAGCAGAGGTCACCGGCAGCATCGAAGGACTTACGCAGTATCTTTTGGCAGTTGAGGCCGGCCAACCAATGATGTTTGTCAACCGCATGAAAATCGCGGCGCCCGAGGCCTTATCTGACACTGGTGCGTTGCCTTCCGAACAACTGACCGTCACCTTGCAACTTGAGTCTTTTGCGTGGTGGGAGGATGCCACACCATGATCGACCGCCGGCTTGCACTTCTGCTCTTGGCGGCCACCGGTCTAGGCAGTTACGCTGCCTGGAGCGGCAATAACACGCTGCTGACTTGGCTCGATCCGCGGGAAGAGATCGTGACGGCCAGTCAGCAATCAACACCTGTGACTTCGCCCGAGGCTAAGCCGCAAAAAGTGGCCAACCTCAATCCATTGGCACAGCTCGCACTGGCTCAGTTCGAAGACATTACAAAGCGGCCTTTGTTCAATCCGACAAGAGCCCCTGCCCCGCCACCGCCAGAACCAGAACCGGAAGTGGAGGAAGTTGCCGTGGAGGCGCCGCCGCCGGTGGAAGAAGTGACAAACCCGGATGATTTCGCGCTACTCGGTATCGCATCGAAGGATGGGACTTGGACCGTCATCATGCGCTGGAATCCATCGAACGAAATTCACCGGCTGAAAACCGGAGGAGAAATCCAGGGCTGGAGTGTTGCCGAGGTGACGTTGCAGAAGGTCACGCTCAGCCGCGACGGCAAGACGATGGATATCAAGATGTTCCAAAATCTGGCGTCGAGGCCAGCCCAGAACCTCAATCCGGAAGATCCGTCAGTAGACCCCGAGCTTGTTCAAGACGAAGACGCCCAACAGCAGTTGCAGATGAATGCACGGCAGCATCAAATGCAGAACCAGCAATAGCCTAGTTCCAGCCGAGACTCTTCATCTTGTTGCGCAAGTCCTCTGACGCGCGGCTGGCATCCTGACCG